>NZ_JJOV01000011.1:0-74517 GCF_000979385.1 Methanosarcina sp. 2.H.A.1B.4 | reverse complement strand
CTCGTTTTTTGTGGGGACAAAAAATAAGGAGCAATTTTAAAATCTTATTTTTATAAATGTTTGGGTAAAAACATAACTTAGAGGATTTCTACAAAGCCTGAATATTTGCAGATTTAGAAGGAGCACTTTTCAGGGCTTCTTTAGATTAAGCAATTCTTTTCCTCAAGGGAGGGTTTTTTGATTAGAGTGAAACCCATTAGCCGAACTTTGTTTTCATTGGAGCTATCCAAAACTGGACCGCCGAATACAAAATAAAATTCTTCCCCCATAAGCAATTCATTTGAAATATATTTTTCCTGCCGGCGGTCTGCTTAAATCTACCCCGAACACGTTTGTTAAGATAATGTTAAGAAAAGAGAAATTGAAAAACCCGTGATTTTTGCATATTTATAAGGGGCACTTTGCCGGGCTTCTTTAGATTAAGCGATTCTTTTCCTTTGTGGGGATTTTCTGATTCAGGCGACATTTTTCAGGGGAGTTATGGATTAAGGAATTCGTCAGAAAATGGATCACTTTATACGAGGTAAAAATTCTTCTATATCCTTTCCAGGTAACTCAAAATCATCTTCCTGAACCAATAGCCTTAGCAGGAATTTTAAACTATTTCAATCATCTGGTTCCAAGAACCCATTTCCAGAGAGGAACATAGATAATATCATTTTCCTCTTTTTCGAGGTTCTTCGTGAGCAAGATTAACCTGGAAACCTTTTCCCCAAAATGTTCCTTGAATTCCAGAAGAGCATTGATTTCTCCTTGTCTTATGTGATCTGTATAGGTGCAGTTTATACCTGTGAGCGCTCCATCTATACCTTTTATCACAAAATCCACTTCTTTTTTTTCTTTCCAGTAAAAGAATTCTACTTTTCTCCGTTTCAACTCTACAAATGTCAGGTTCTCTGCAAGCCTTCCTTCATCGGCAGAAAAGGTGAATGCTGTTGAATTTCGGAGTCCATTGTCGATGCAGTAAACCTTCCTGGGCATTTTGATTGAGATTGAATCTTTAACTGAATATGAAAAGAAGTTTAACTGGTATATCAGGTAGGCCTGTTCCAGGTAAAGCAGGTATTCTTTAAGGCTGTTAACCGATAGCCCTGTTGCGTTTGAAATTTTTGAATAGCTCAGGAGGGTAGAGATGTTTGATAAGGAATAATTCGCAAGTTCGATAAGTTTTGCACTTTCCCGGATATTCCGACCCACCACTATGTCCCGAAGGAGAATGCTGTTGAAGTACTCGGTTAGACGGAGGTGGTTTATATCCATGTCCTCTTCAAGGACAACTTCGGGAAAACCTCCTTTGAAGAGATATTTGTTAAAATAGTGCAGAATTTCGTTTCTCTGAATGTCAGGATCTTTTAATTTAAAACCCTCAAAATCAAGATACTCTTTAAACGAAAGGGGAAACACATGTTGCGTGATCATCCTGCCGGTCAAAAGGGTAGAGAGCTGGTCAGAAAGCATACTGCTGTTCGAACCCGTTAACACAAACTTGATTTCTTCCCCATAAAGGTCATAGAACTTTTTGACCCACTGTTCCCAATCCTTTATATTCTGGATTTCATCAAGGAAGATATATTTTCTCCCTTTCGGCACATGAAGTTCTATGTATTCCCCAAATATTCTGTCGAGCAGCCCTATGCTTTTGTCTTCAAAAGGTTCATCGAGGTTGAAGTAAAGGATATTTTCAGGTTCCACTCCCTTTCTTATAAGATGGTCTATTGCCTGGTACATTACAGTAGACTTACCACCTCTCCTGACCCCGGTAATGCAGATAACCTCCCTGATATCCAGAAGCTTCAGGATTGTTTCAAGGGTCTCGGGGCGTGAGATCCTCTTTTTAGAAGCAGGGACTTTTCTTTCTGTCCACCAGGGGTTCCACATTTTCATGAGCTGCTTCATAAGGGAATAATTGTGTGTAGAGTATTTATATCTTTCATTACAATGACGATATTTGGAGCTAAAATCATCATTATAATGACGATTATTTAAATGAAAGTGGTTTTGAGGCTTATGATGTAGGGATGTTAACAAAGAAAGGAGATTTCTTATTTTGTCCTTCAATTCATTTGAAATATATTTTTCCAGCCGGCGGTCTGCTTAAATCTACCCCGAAAACGTTTGTTAAGATAATGTTAAGAAAAGTGAAATTAAAACCCGTGATTTTTGTAGCTTTATAAGAGGCACTTTGCAGGGCTTCTTTAGATTAATCGATTCTTTTTTCTCGTGAGGGATTTTTCTGATTCAGATTTCATCCAGTATGTGTTTGATATCTGGTTTTGCTTCTGGAATACCTTCTTTAACGGATAACCAGACTACTTCAAGATTCACTCCGAAGTAAGCGTGGATCAATTTATCCCGTATGCCTGCAAGATCTTTCCATGGAACAGAAGGATATTTTTCTCGCACTTCATATGGGATATTCTTTGTTGCTTCGCCAATAATTTCCAGAGCTCTGATTACTGCAAATTGGGTTTTACGGTCGGCAGCAAAATCATCGAATGTCAAGTTGTTGACAAACTCTTCTGCTGCTTCCATTGCATCATAAATATCCTGGACATAATCTTTTACTTCGCGGATCTCAATCCCTCTTCAGACGGCTTCAACTTCTCTCAGGATGTGTTTGCCTATATTTGGTTTTAAGGCATCTTTCATAACCAGATCTACCTTAACGCCGAGAGATTCCGAAAGGTAGTTTTCAAGGTTGACAAATTTAAAAATAGTAGGAGTCTTACTGAATTCCACAAGCACGTCCAGATCGCTTTCTGGTTTCTGTTCTTCCCGAATATAGGACCCAAAAACCCCCAGGTAACTGACGTGGTATCTCTCTCTAAGCTCCGGGAGCATTTCGTGGAGTTTTTGAATGTAGACTTCAACTTTTTTTTGGTTTTCAGGCATTTATTCAGGCTCGTTGTTTTCTTTTCTGGTATATTATAGTAATTTGCTGTTGTAGTATTTATAATTACTAAAGAAGAAAAGTGGAATCTGTGTCTTGAATCAAAATCAGTTTAAATATATTTTTCCTGCCGGCGGCCTGCTTAAATCTACCCCGAATACGTTTGTTAAGATAAAGTTAGAAAAGTGAAATTAAAAACCCGCGATTTCTGCAGCTTTAAAAGGGGCACTTTGCCGGGCTTCTTTAGATTAAGCGATTCTTTTTCCTTTGGTGGGAGTTTTCTGATTCAAACGACATTTTTCAGGTGAATATGGTTTAATAAATCATCCGAAAACTGGACCGCTGGATACGAAATGGATATCTTCCCTCATAACCAAGTCATTTTAAATATATTTTTCCTGCCGGCGGTCTGCTTAAATCTACCCCGAACACGTTTGTTAAGGTAAAGTTAAGAAAAGTGAAATTGAAAAACCTGTGATTTTTGCAGAGATAATATTTACGAATGTTTGATTCTCTCATTTATTTCTGAAATTGATATCGATGCACTCTCCCGAACATCAGAGTATTTGTCATCAAGCAAATATTTAAGTTGCTCAATGGTATTCTTGTCTCCGATTTTACCAAGTGATTCTGCGGAATATTTCCTTACATATCTATTTTTATCCTTTATAGCTAAAGTAAGAGGTACTAAACCTCTTGAATCACCAATATTGCCAAGTGCTTTAGTTGCATTTTGTTTTATGTATCGATCATCACTTTTCATAGCTTCTATCAGAAGTTCTACTGAACACGACCCTAAATTTTCAAGAGCCTTTATTGCGCTTTCTCGTACAGCAGGATAATCATCATTAAGTACTTCAATGAGATACTTTACTGTACTTGGATCTTTAATTGTTCCAAGTTTTTCTGTTGAATTAATTCTTACTTGCATACGTTCATCATTTAAAGAACCTACAAGTGACTCGATAGATTCATTTGTATGAAGATGATTTATGACTTTTTCTTTGTCTTCCTTTAGCTTATCATTTTCCTTAAATTTGCTTGAGTCCTTAAAGCTATTATGTTTTTGTTGATAACAACTTTCATGCATAATTAGTAATTTATGATTATTTTTGACTAAGGGAATAGGTTTCCCACAAAAATTACAAAAACCATTGATAGAAGTAGAAGGTGATTTGTGGAATTTGTAGTATATTTCAACACATCTTTTAGAACACCATTTTCCCTCGTTTCCCATTACTTTCCCACATATTATACAGTAGCTTCTTTTCTTATTTTCATAATTTTTATTTTTTCCTCCTCTATCTTCATATTCCAGCAGTTTAACTTCTTCATGATCGTTGATTTTATCGATTGTATCTTGGGAACTTTCTTCCGATAAACTAGTTCTTGAATAGCATCCTTTATGTCGATGCATCACTATTTCAGTTTCATTTTCTTTTATTAATTCATGTGGTTTGCCGCAGAAATTACAAAAACCTTTAAATGAACTTTTAGTTGAATTTTTGAACTCCTTATATTTATAAAGACATTCGTTTGAACACGCAAATCCTTTTCTTTGATTTAATTGTTTGCCACATATTATGCAAAAAGGGCTTTGTTTTTCATTATATTTATGTTTCTCTCTTTGAATTTCTGAATAAATACTATTTTTTGAATAACATTCAGGATGTTTGTTTTCTATTCTACGATGTAAATTTCTTTTCAATTCCAGAGATTTTCCACATGAATTGCAGAATCCTTTTATAGAGATGGAATACGAGCTTCTCAATCTAGACTCAGATATAAAAGTTTTATATATTTTCATACAGTTTTCGGAGCAAATATTTCCATACTGATCCAATATTTTCCCGCATATTATACAATAATAATTTTTGTCATTTGCTTCTTGAAAAAGCAACCTTGAGGTATTTTTTATCGATTGGCTTTTCTCAGGAGAGCTTTCATTTTTATCAATGAAAGTTAAACTCTCAATGTTTTTCGACTTTTCTTTATCAACATCACTATTTTTCCTTAATATATCTGTTTTAATCGGTTCTGCATGGAGTTTTGTTTCTTTTTGATGTTGAGTTATATATACAAAGATTTTTTTCTTGAATGACGTTGCAAGAGCGTAATCTGGATTTATCCTTAATGCTTCCTCAATAGCTTTAAGAGCATCTTGATACTCTTCTTTGTAATACAAGATAATTCCTTTCTGACACCAAGCCTCAGCGAAAGACGAGTCTATATCAATTGCTAATTCAACGGCTCCCAGAGCTTCATCTGTGTGACCCAAATCATTAAGGACGGCAGATTTTTTACACCACGATTTTGAACATTTAGGACTTAATTTTAATGATTTTTCAACTGAACCGAGAGCTTCGTCAGGTTGCCCGATATAATGAAGGATCTCACTTTTTTTGTACAAAGCTTCTGCACATTCCGAATCAATACATAATGATTCATTAATGGCATTTAGCGCCTCTTCAGTTTTGCCATTTAAAAAGAAATCTACACTTTTTTTACACCAGTAGTCAGCAGTTTTTTGGTTAGATTCTTCATACAAGCTATGTTGTCCCGTTGTTTGTTGATTCGTTGAAAAAGTCTTGCTAAACAATCCTTCCTTTTCAAGTCCTGTCAAATAAGATGATTTTAGTTCTATTACTTTTTTAAGTGCTTTTAGGGCTTCTTCAAAATTTTCAAATTTATCATAAACCATAAACTTTTGAAAATATGGTTCGATATTTTTAGATTCAATTTTTATTGCTTTATTGTATGACTCCAATGCTTGGATATAATTCTCTAATTTTTTTAATATATTCCCTCTGATAATCCATATATCGGCGTCATTTGGATTTATTTCCAGAAACCTATCAATTGCAAGCTTAAATTGTTCGTAGTTTTCTTTGTTAATTTCCTGCATAAGAATACTTCTTCATCTGTTATTTATATATCAACTAGGTCTTCCAAGTAAATAATTAATATTATAATCAGCTAAGTTCCCATACACACATTTCTTCAACACTATTTTCGACTGCCGAACTTTTTTGGAGTTTTAGTAATTGTGATGTAATTATAGAATCACATAGCCAGCATTGAATGAATTCAAGTTTTTGGATTTCCTTAGGGAGAAGTGTTTGATAAAACGTCTGGTTGGAGTTAACTTCAAAGAGACTTTGAAAAACTCTCTTGTATTCTGTTGGATCTGTTGGGAGCAAATCCCATTCGATTTTTTTAGAGCAAGTTAAAGTTATATCGGTTGCTTTAAAATTTGCTTGTTTCGTAATTAAGGCAATTGCTTTGTTTATAATATATCCTGATAATGTAAAGTATACATATCCATCACTTTTTCTGTAAAATGGAATAGTATTTTGTTGAAAAATTTGTCTATACAAGTTTGCAAATTCTTGGATGTCTCTCTGTATATCCTTTGAATATATCTTGGTATCAAGTGAGCTTTTTTGAATTAAATCAAGTATTGACGAAATAACAAAAATATCGAGTCCCATACTATTTCCCGGATAAAGTAAATTAGTAAGGGGCTCTCCAATATTGATTGGAGTTACTTCAACTTCTTCTTTTTTTATATTCTTTACCTTCCATTTTTTCCCAGCGAAACGAATAATACTTCCTCTATTCAATCTCAATAAGTTAATACTTGAGACATAACCAAGGTTTTTTTTTCCGTGAATGATCCTAATTTCCTGTGTACTTAATGGAAAGTTCCCATAAATCATACGATGGTCAATCAGTTTGTATAGTTTTTGTCCGGCACCATATCTGTTTTTGAACCCATGAGCTTTTAAATAACCATCTGCTTCCAGCTCTCCCAGTATCAATTCTATAGTTGGTCTTTCAAGATGTGGCAAATGTGAACAAAGCTTTGCAAGTTCCGAAGTTCTGGTATATTCTCCATTAACAGAGCCAATATAGGAAAGCAACTGTTGTACGCTTGATCCAAAAAGCGAGTACGGTTTTTTTTCTGGCAAATTCCCTTCCTTTGCAAGCTCTATCAAAGCGTGAAAGTTGAGCGCCTCCAAGTAGGGGTTGGTACACCCAATTCTTACAAGGCAGATTACATTTGTTTTCTTTGATCTCCTGTTACTTCTTCCTATGCGTTGTAAAAAGGAATCTACTCCTGGAGGAGGACCGTAGAGAAATACTGCATCAATATTCCCTATATCTATACCCAATTCTAGAGTACTGGTGGAAATGCAAATTGCTTTTACTGAATTGTTAAAAAAGTATTCAACTTCTTCTCTCATCTCAACGGAAAGGGATGAGTAATGTGTACATACCAAATCACTTAGACATTCTACCTCACTCAAAAATGTTGCAATTTGTTCACATTCCCGGCGAGAATTTGCAAAAATTAAGTACTTTCCTCTCCCACAACCAGAACCAAATATTTTGATAAAAAGTTCTTTTAGCTGGTCCATTGACTTCAAAATTCTTATCTGGGAATCTATTTCTCTTTTTGTCAGGTCTTCGAGAAAGACAGCTTCCTCATTTGTTCCAAAGAGAAAATCACGCACATATTGAAGATTGCATATCGTCGCAGAAATTGCAACCCACTGGAGAGGGTGATCCAGTTTCTGTTTTAAACGGTTCAAGAGTATTGAAAGGTGCAATCCTCTTTGTGTATTATACAGGAGATGTATTTCATCTAAGACAACTGCATGAATCCCATCAAGGGCTTTATCACCTCTAAACAACATAACATCAAGAGACTCAGGTGTTGTTATCAAGACATGAGGAATCATTCTAAGTTTCATGTCATCCTGATCCCCATGTCTGATACCTACTCTAAAATCTAATTTTCTCAGATATGGGTATAAACGTCTCTCTAAATCATTAACTAAAGCTTTAGTGGGTGCAATATATAGAATCGTCAGAGAATCGGTTTCAATAGCTTTTTTAAGATAACGTGATATTAAAGGTGCCATAACTGCTTCAGTTTTTCCTGATCCTGTGCCGGCCGACAATACAATATTTTTTCCATTTAATACATAGGGAATCACCTCATCTTGTGTTTTATAGATCTGTGAAAAATTTCCATAAAATGTGGTTGCCACAGAAGGATATAGTAATTTTTCATTCCCCATCAAGATCCTCCACCATGTCGTCCAGGAAACAGACTACCTCTTTGATAGTTTGACGAACTCGATCTTGAACTGGTATTTGCATGCTTTGTACGGTGATCGCATGCAAATTGCTATAAACAGATTCTTTTCCTGACCATCTATAAGCTATAATGTGTGCAGAAACTATATTCTTTGAAAGCTCAAAAAGCTGGGAACCGGAAAGAGGTGACATCCTAAAAGCTGTTAGTTCATCAAAAAGGGAGTAATCGTAGTCATAAACACCTTTCGTGAGGAGTAAATTTTTACATTTTTCTGCGAAATCAGGAGTTACTGCAAAAAAAGTGAGATTATTGTACTTGCCTCCAAAAAACTGAAATAGATTCCAGAAAGCTTTTTGTTGATAATTTTTATTGCCTAAATTGTGAATTACATCTTCAAATTCATCTATGAGTAATATAAGTCCTTTCAAACCTGCCATTTTTGCAAGCTTATCGAGATCATTCAACGCGTCCCAACTTTGCTGATAATCTAAAAGTTCAAAATTAAAAATATTGTCTTTATAGAACTGAACATCCGATCTTGGATCATAAAATTTACGTCTTAAGCCTAATACAAGAGAATCATATAATTCTTTACGTCGTGTTTTGTATTCCCAAGGTTGGAATAGCCAGTCTTCGATTCTGTCTTGGAGTTCAGGAGAAGCAAAACACCAAGCTCTTAAAGCTACGTAAAGAGCATTCGATAACAAATATCTAGAATAATCCCACTTCCCGTTATTACTAAGTTCTAAGATTTCATGTTTAATTTTTTCAGGAACATTTTTGTTAAAACAAGTAGAATAAACTAAATCAAATAAATTGCGCACACTTTTTCCCGATCTACCCGGGACTTCCAGTTGGCGACAAACTTGTCCAAAGATTTGATCTATTCGGTTGAAACGAACTCCTGACTTAGAATCAAGGGTTATTAAGCTAACAGCATATCCACTCGAAAGTGCCATTTCTCTTGTAAGTTTCAAGAGATGGGTTTTACCCGAACCGTAGTTTGATTTTATGAGTAAAGCATTGGTACTTCCACTTAATAGAATACTTTTCAATTCATTGATTTCTTCTTCTCTTCCCACCGTAAATTCTGCCACATGGCCTTCAGGAGGAATTCCGCGACGCAGTGACTCAATGATACGTTCAGCTTCAAGTGCCTCCACAGTTATTCCTCTCTCAAAAGATCCATGATGTCATCATAGATTTGTTCTGTTTGAACTTCCTCTTCTTCCATCTGCTCATCAAACTTTTTTATCAAGCCTGCAACCAACACGCGCCAAAAGCGGACTGAACTGAGAGAAGGATGTAAGTCATAGAGATCATCAACAAAAGATACTAACTCTCCCTCATTCATAACCAATTCTTCAGTTTGGGGGTCTGTCTCAAGGTAAAGGGAACGAATTTTCTTGGCTACTTCGTGATAATTATCTAATGTCGGAACTACGGCATCAAGATTCCAAACTGTATCAAGTGCTTTAGGTGGATGATCTTCAGGTTTTCCGATTCTACCAGATAAGGCACCATAAACGACAATTCCATGTTTCGAATCAATATAAAAATCAGGGGTGGTAGCATATACAAGAAAAATGCCACTTAATGCTTCAATTCCATTAATCAAAGATAGTAAATTGTTATGAGCATCTCTTAAAGCCGACTTTCTCATAGTTGAATATGATTGCTCAGCTTCATCAAAAAGTATCACTAGACCTCTATAACCAGCAAGTTTTACAAATTCTGAGAGAGACTGAAGCATAATTTTGGCATTATCCCTAGAAACCATTTTATTTACGCCAAAATTCTTTCTGTAAACTCCTTTTGTCCCTTCTCCAGCAAACCATTGTAAAATTTCTTCTCTTTTTTGGTCAACAATCGATTTTTCTGCACCTTCTAATAGATAAGTTTTCCAATATTCTTGAATTATTTTTTTGAAATCGATATCAATTCCCTTATTTGCCATCAATATTTCACATGCTTTTGCATACGTTTCGTAGCTTATTTCTTCGTCGTTTTCGCCTCTATCCCCAAATTTGGAGAGTGCTTCAAAAACAACGTTGCTAAATGGGCTTGCTTCTACAATACCGATTTCGTAACTTGATGGTGTTGTGATGTTTCTAACTATAGAATAAAAAACACGTTCAAATTTATTTAATGGAGCTTCATTCACATTTAATTCTACATTTGAAACGAGACAATTCTCGCTGAATGCCACTTCACGTAAAAGTCTAAAAAAATGAGTTTTTCCGGAACCCCAAGAACCACTAACGAATCGTATTTTACCCACTTCAGGTATCTGAGATAAATGGAATCTTTTAATCCCGTTAATTAGTTTTTCGTGACCTACAGAGTAAAGACCAACTCCACGCTCAGGAGGTAATCCCCTTCTTAATGCCTCAATTATAACCTGATTTTTCATTCAGACACTTCCTTTTTGAAGGTAATAAATCCCACATATCCACGGTCTTCAAACCCATGTAAGAGGATTCCTTTCTTACTATCTTTAGTTTGTTGGAAATCCAGTTTCCACCCATCAATTACCAATATATTCTCTCTTACTAGTCTTGAAATGTCTAGAAGAAATTCATCAGTTCTAAACTCTTTTATATTTTTACCCATTCTTGTTGTGATTTTTCTGATAGGGATAGAATCTCCTTTACTCATTTTTTCTTTTTTAATTAGGTATTCATACTGCCGATATACATTCAAAAGAAACTTCATCCCATTAAATTCACGACCAAAAAGCCTCTCTTTATGAAATTGTAGAGATTCTATTATTGCACCAATATCACAGGTAATTTCTTCAAGTATCCCTTCTCTATCAAAAATTCGTGCTCTCTCCATCTTTTCTGAAATCTCAACCTCGATGAAAGAATTGCACACTCTGTACCGAGGATGACGTGAAGTAGGATCAATATCTAAAGATGCTTCTTTGCATGCTTTTTCAAAATAAGCTGGAAAGCGTTTCAACAATTTTACTGATTCTTCTTTAGAACCTTCATATAGTTCTTCAAGTGCATAGACTGAGGATGGATACTTATTCTTAAAAATTGTAACGGAGTTTTGTTCTTTTTCCATTAAAGACTTTAAATGAATAGGCCACATTTTTTGGTTGTAAATTAATAGGCTCTCAGCAATCTTATACAATTTATTTGCTTCTTCAAGATCTTTTTTTGTAGAATTTTTAAGCTCTGTTAAAACTTCGTAATGATCCATGATTTTGTCACTCATTTCCACGTCTCCTAAATTCTACTCTCTTCATTATTAATATTTAAAACTAGAATTTCTTTTTAAAAGATCTTTGATCTTATGATTCGTTGAACTTTAGAAGCCATATTAGGGTCTAAATATATATAATGTCTGAATATGTATTTCATATTTTTTGATAATAACTACATATGCTTTAAAATTATGATGTAATGGTTATTGAATGTTAGGTAACAGAAAACGTTTATCGAATTTTACTCCAAAAATTCGTTAAAACTTGTGAGTTTATAGAAAATATAGCTTCTTGGAATAATTATTTTTTCCTTTAGTCCTTCAAATCTTTCATCTGATACTCTATAGACCGGTTTACTTCCAAACTCTCAACCAGATGAAAAATACGCTGAGAAACTTCAAACTGTTTATAGAATAATGTTAAGTTGCAGTAGCACCTTTGTTCACTTTATCCATAACTCCCCGATCTACGTTCTTCAGAATCTTCCAGTACCTCTACCAACTCCAGACAAGTGCATATGACGTTTGCTTCTCATCATGTTGATTATAACTTTGTCGTCTATCTTGACGCCGGGTATTTCAAGAATTTATGAAAAAAAAGCCCGTGGGCTACGTTGATGTATTTTAGTTAATTTTTAGTCGTCTAATTTATACAAGTTCAGATTTCATGTTTTCTTTAAAAAGATCGGCCTGCTTGTCGGCCGTTGAGAGCCCGGGAACTAAAACACTATTTCAAAAAAATTCCCCTGCTTACCAAGAAAATCCAAACGCCCTGCTCACCGAACAAACAAAAAACAAAATCGAAAAACAGTCAGAAAAGACAAATACAATTTAAAAAAAGAGAGTTCTGTTCCTCTAAGGGAACAGACAAAAACTCACAAATTTTATTTCTTCATAACCTTCTGGTACATCCTCGCCTGGAACCCGTGATACTTCGCAAACCCTTCTGCATCCTGCTGGTTGATGGTCTGGCTGTCGAAGGAGACGAGGTCTTCGGAGTAGAGGGCGTTTGGAGAGGAGCGGGCAAGGATCGTGAGTGCGCCTTTGTAGAGCTTCACTTTCACTGTACCTGTGACCCTTTCCTGGGACTTGTCGATAAAGGCGTTGAGGTCGGCAAAAAGGGGGTCGTCCACAAGGCCGCCGTATGCCATTTCGGACCACTGCTCTTCAACGGTCTTCTTGAACTTCAGTTCTCCGCGGGTCAGGACGAGTTTTTCAAGGTCGGCGTGGGCTGCGAGGAGGACGGTTGCAGCCGGGTGCTCGTAATTCTCGCGGGCTTTTAAGCCAAGGACACGGTCTTCGATCATATCGGTCCTGCCTACGCCGTTCTCGCCTGCAATTCCATTCATCTTCTTGATAAGGGCGTAGCCGCCGAACTTTTCGCCGTCAATGGCGACAGGGACTCCGGCTTCAAAGGCGATGTCAACAATCCTTGGCTCGTTCGGGGCATCTTCCGCGGATTTGGTCCACTCGAAGATCTCTTCCGGCGGGACGAAAGAGGGGTCTTCAAGCCTGCCGCCTTCGATGCTGCGGCTCCAGATGTTTTCGTCAACGCTCCAGGGTTTGGATTTGGTGGCTTCGACAGGGATTCCGTGCTCTTTTGCGTAATTGATTTCCCATTCGCGGGTCAGGTTCATCTCACGCATAGGGGCGATAACGTCCATGTCGGTCTGGCGGAAGACAGCTTCGAAACGGAGCTGGTCGTTGCCTTTTCCGGTACAGCCGTGAGCAAGGGCAACTGCGCCTTCTTTTATGGCAGCTTCGACCACTTTTTTGGCGATCAGCGGGCGGGCTACCGATGTGCCCATAACATAGCCTTCGTAGTTTCCGTTGGCTTTGATCAGGGGGAAGATGTAATCTCTTACGAACTCTTCCTTTGCATCGATAGTATAGTGCTTGTTGCTGATCTTCTCGGCTTTTACATCAGCTTTCCTGATCTCTTCCTCGGGCTGGCCTACATCGACCGAAATTGTGATTACTTCATCGTACCCGTACTTTTCCTTGAGGATGGGGATGCACACCGAGGTGTCAAGCCCACCGGAATATGCAAGTGCAACTTTCTTTACCATGCTTTTACTACCCCTTGTTTGGCGGATTTGTGATAAGAACGAATAATTAACGTGTTAATGGATTAACAGTCAATGGTTTAACAGTCAATGGATTAACAGTCAATGGATTAACAGTCAATGGTTTAACAGTCAATGAATTAATAAGTTTTATAAGTATTATAATTTTAATAATTTTGGGAGCAATATGCTGAGTCCGGATAAATTTGACAGCTAACGGGCTGGTAAGTTTAAATATTGATTATCTTTTGCCGGAGGATGGAAAGCCATCCAGCCAGCTCCGATTCTCATTTAATTTCTTCCGTTAGCGCAATGGTTTTTCTTCAGCAGTTACTCTACTGGCAGGTTTTTTCAGGTCTTTTTCTTTATTTTACAGCCCCATCTCTTTATGATACTCATTGATGGACTTGATTGTTAGTTCCTGTCCGTTCTTCATGGTCTCAATGGCATCGGCTGCAGCAACTGCTGCCTGGATGGTGGTGATGTAGGGGACCTTGAAGTCAACAGCTGCCCGCCTGATCCTGGAGCCGTCCTTACGTGACTGCTTGCTTGTGGGGGTGTTGATTATCAGGTCGACTTCGTCCCTGCGCATCATGTCTATGACGTTCGGGCTTCCGTCGTGGATCTTCTTTACAGTGTCCATGAAGACCCCGTGCTGTGCAAGGTAGTTTACAGTACCGCGTGTGCCCATGAGTTCAAGGCCTGCTGCCTGCAGTTTCTTTGCAACTTCCACAAGTTGGGGTTTGTCTGCTTCCCTGATAGAGAGGAAGACCTTTCCTGTAAGGGGCAGGAGGTTGTCAGCTGCAAGCTCTGCCTTATAGTATGCCCTTCCGAAATCGTAGTCAATGCCCATGACCTCTCCGGTACTCTTCATCTCGGGTCCGAGTACGGGGTCTGCTCCCGGCAGTTTGTCAAAGGGCAGGAGGACTTCTTTGATCGAGACATGTTTGGGCTTTGGCTCGTCCGTGTAGCCCAGGCTCTTTAAGCTGTGCCCGGCAATGACTTTGGCTGCAATCTTTGCAAGAGGGAGGCCGACAGCTTTTGAGACGAAAGGAATTGTCCTGCTTGAACGCGGGTTTGCTTCAAGCACAAAGACCTTTCCGCCTTTCTCTGCCATCTGGATATTAATCAGGCCCTTGACCCTGAGGCCCAGAGCAATCTTCCGGGTGTAGTCCCTTACCTGGTTAAGCACTTCGGGGGAGAGAGACTGGGGCGGGATAACACAGGCCGAGTCTCCTGAATGTATGCCTGCTTCCTCAATGTGCTCCATGATTGCCCCGATAAGTACATCTTTCCGGTCGCAGACCGCATCCACATCGATTTCGCAGGCGTCTTCCAGGAAGTCATCGATAAGGATGGGGTGTTCCGGAGAGACCCTGACTGCCTCTTTCATATAGCGTTCAAGGTCGATTTCATCATAAACGATTTCCATTGCCCTGCCGCCGAGCACGTAAGAGGGGCGCACCAGTACCGGGAAACCGATCCTTTGTGCAACCTCGATTGCTTCCGGCTGTGAGGTCGCATATCCGCCTTCCGGCTGGGGGACGCCAAGCTTCTGCATAAGGAGGTAGAACTTTTCCCTATCTTCGGCAAGGTCCATATCCTCCGGGTCAGTGCCCATGATCACGGTATCAAGGTCTGTCCTGCGCTTCAACTCCTTTTTCAGGGGGAGTGCAAGGTTGACCGAGGTCTGCCCTCCGAACTGTACAAGGACACCGTCGGGCCTCTCACGTTCGATTACGTTCATAACGTATTCCATGGTGAGGGGTTCAAAAAAGAGCTTGTCCGAGGTGTCAAAGTCGGTTGACACGGTTTCAGGGTTGTTGTTAATGATATGGGTCTCTATGCCCTCTTCCCTGAGTGCGGTTACTGCATGGACGGTACAGTAGTCGAACTCTATTCCCTGCCCGATCCTGATCGGCCCTGCTCCGAGGATGAGGATTTTCTTCCGGTCGGTTGGGGTTGTCTCGCAGGTGTCTTCGTAAGTAGAATAGTAGTAGGGAGTTGCTGCCTGGAACTCGGCTGCACAGGTGTCCACCATCTTGAAGGTAGCAAGAATTCCGGATGCATGCCTGAGATCACTTATTTCCTGCCTGGTTTTTCCCGTCAGCTCTGCAAGGCGGCTGTCAGGGAAACCCATCCTCTTTACTTCGCGCAGGAATTCAGGAGTGAGTTCTTCTACGCGGACGCGCTTTTCCATATCCACGATATTCTTCATCTTTGAGAGGAAGAAGGGGTTGATGCCCGAAAGTTCGGCAATTTCCTTTACCGGCATTCCTCTCTCAAGCGCGTGGAAGATCACAAAAAGGCGTTCGCTTGTGGGGGTCTTGAGGAGAGTTTTGATTTCAGGCTCTTCCCAGCGTTTTATTCCCAGCTGGGAGTCAATGTCAAGAGACTTGAAAGCCTTCAGGAGGGACTCTTCAATTGTCCTGCCGATTGCCATGATTTCTCCCGTACTTTTCATGGCTGTGGTCAGGGTCTTGTCTGCGGTGGTAAACTTGTCAAAAGGCCACCTGGGAATCTTTGTGATCACGTAGTCCAGAGCCGGCTCAAAAGAGGCAGGGGTGCTCATGGTAACGTTGTTTATGATCTCATCAAGTGTCATTCCGATTGCAATCTTTGCAGTAACACGGGCAATCGGGTAGCCTGTTGCTTTGGATGCAAGGGCTGATGACCTGGAAACCCTCGGGTTTACCTCGACAATGCGGTAGTCGCCTTCTTTTAAGGCGTACTGGATATTGCACCCTCCTTCGATCTTGAGGGCACGTATGATCTTAATAGAGGCACTTCTGAGCATCTGGTGCTCTGCGTCGGTCATTGTCTGTGAGGGGGCAACAACTGCCGATTCTCCTGTGTGCACGCCCATGGGATCAATGTTTTCCATGTTACAGATCACGATACAGGAGTCATTTGCATCCCTCATGACTTCATACTCGACCTCTGCCCAGCCGAGCACGCTTTCTTCAATAAGTACCTGATTAATGCGGCTGCGCCTGAGCCCGCGTTCCGTAATCTCAAGGAGCTCTTCTTTTGTGCGAGCAATTCCGCCGCCAGCGCCGCCAAGGGTGTAAGCCGGGCGGACGATAAGGGGCAGGCCGAGTTCCCCGACAACCTCTTCGGCTTCTTTTAAGGAATGGACTGCGCGGCTTAAGGGAACCTTTTCCCCGATACTCAGCATGGTTTCCTTGAAGAGTTCCCTGTCTTCCGTGTTTTTGATAGCGTCAACAGGAGTTCCCAGGATCCGGACACCGTATTTTTCAAAGACGCCCATTTCTGCAAGTTCACTGGTAATATTAAGGCCTGTCTGCCCACCAATGCCTGCAATGATCCCGTCCGGGCGTTCTTTTTCTATTATTCTTTCCACAATCCTGGCATCAAGGGGCTCGATATAGACCGAATCAGCCATTTCAGGGTCGGTCATAATGGTTGCAGGGTTTGAGTTTACAAGCACAACCTGCAAGCCTTCTTCTTTTAAGGACCTGCAGGCCTGGCTTCCTGAGAAGTCGAACTCTGCAGCCTGTCCGATTGTGATCGGCCCGGAGCCTATAAGCAAAACTTTTTTTATGTCCTCGCGTTTTGGCATCAGAGATCCCCTCCGAGGACCTTTACAACCTTGCCGAAGAATGTCTCCTCGGTATCCATGGGTCCCGCCTGGGCTTCAGGGTGGAACTGCACACTGAAAATGTCCAGGTCTTTGTGGGAGACCCCTTCAACGGTTTTGTCGTTTGCGTTCAGGTACTTCACATAGAGCCCTGTCCCTTCAAGGGAATCCGCATCCACGGCATACCCGTGGTTCTGGGAGCTTATGAAAATCTTGTTTTCAATAAGGTCCTTCACTGGCTGGTTTCCTCCCCTGTGCCCGAACTTAAGCTTGTAAGTCCTGGCTCCCATTGCAAGGGAAATAATCTGGTGTCCGAAACAGATACCGCAGACCGGAATTGTGCCTGCAAAAGCCTTTACGGCGTTGATCGCGTCTGTTGCTTTTTCCGGATCTCCCGGACCATTTGAGATAAAGAGAAGATCAGGCTCGTAGCCTGCAATTTCTGTGGGCTTTGTGGTTGCAGGGACCAGTGTAAGGTCAATTCCCCTTTTATGCAGGTTGTTTATGATGTTCCTTTTTATCCCAAGGTCAACTACAACTGCATGTTTGGGTTTACCGCTGCCCTTCCAGGCGCCTTCCGCTCCGGGGATAAAGCGGGGTTCCTTACATGTTACACTTGCGATAAGTTCTTCATCCGTCATCTGTGGAAAATTCCTTGCCACATCCACGGCTTCTTCCCCATCGTCACTGCCAGTGATCAGGGCTGCACGCATGGTCCCACGCTCCCTTGCCCCTATGGTGAGCATACGGGTGTCCACACCTTCGATTCCTGGTTTTCCTTCATCCTCTAAAAATTTGTGGATAGAACGGGCGGATTTGTAGTGATAGGGTTTTTTGCAGGCTTCCCGGACAACAAGCCCCTCCGCGTGGATGTTGTCGGACTGGAAACGCTCCCCGCTGACACCATAATTCCCTATAAGAGGGTAGGTGAACATTAAAATCTGGCCCTTGTAGGAAGGGTCAGTCAGAGCCTCCTCATATCCCGTGAATTGAGTGGTAAAAACAAGTTCGCCGCAAGCTGTGCCTTCGGCACCAAAACCGGTGCCCTTAATAATTGTTCCGTCTTCTAATCCTAGTACTGCTTTCATCATCTGAACCTGCGAGTAAATGACATAAGACATGTATAAGTGTTGCGATGATTTTTCTGATTACCTTATTTTTCTATTTTGTTCTATCTTTTAATATATAAATATTTCAATTAAATGTCTTCTTTCGAGACTCTGTCTTTCAAACTACAAATTAAAATCTCTCCCAGGAAACCCGGTATTCAGCAATAATATAATCAAAATGCATTAATGAAATGCCAGATAGTTTCTGAAAATTCATACTGTATTATCGTGGGAAAAATTCATTTTTATATAAAACGAGGTGTTACTTGAAACCATAATGTGCTAAAGTAAAGGTAAATTTCATACTTTTTGATCCTGAGTTTATATGTGATTTATGTCAGTTTATTCCGTGAAAATATTTGTGGTATATAAATATTCCGCAAAAATAGTATATATGATAGGGGCAACAGTATTGGTAAGAATAATAAGCTATTTAATCTATAAAAAATAGAAAGTTCTATTAAATCTATAGTATATCTATATTTTCAACTGTCTCAATTTACTTATATGGGCAGCGAATTAATTCGAGTAAAATATAGTTCTTATTAACCGGGTTTTTGTGGCAATTTTCTACATTTCTTAATTACTGTTAATAATTTTTTAAAAGCATTCGGTCAAACCGGGTATTATTATGAACAAAAATATAAAACTCGAAGTACGAAACATTACTAAAATTTTTGGCAAGGATCCCCAGAAAGTAATTTCTCTTCTAAATAAAGGTTTATCCAAAAATGAAATTTTTGAAAAGACAAAACAGACCATAGGGCTCAACAACGTTAACTTTGAGGTCTACGATGGAGAAATTTTCGTAATAATGGGGCTTTCGGGTTCCGGAAAATCCACCCTCCTTCGTTGCTTGAACCGCCTTATCGAACCAACGGGCGGAGATATTCTGATCGATGGGCAGAACATTACTGATATGGGCTCTGAGGAACTGAGAAGTGTCCGCAGGAGCAAGCTTGGAATGGTTTTTCAAAATTTTGCCCTGCTGCCTCACAGGTCTGTCCTGGATAACGTGGCTTATGGGCTTGAGATCCAGGGGATTCCTAAAGAAGAACGCTATTCGAAGGCGCTTGAAGCCATAGAAACCGTAGGGCTCAAAGGCCATGAAAATAGCAGGATAACACAGCTCAGCGGAGGCATGAAGCAGAGGGTAGGGCTTGCAAGAGCGCTTGCCAATGACCCTGACATCCTGCTTATGGACGAGGCTTTCAGTGCCCTTGACCCCCTTATCAGGAGCGATATGCAGGACGAGCTGCTTGCCCTTGAGGACAGGGTGCAAAAGACAATTATCTTTGTCTCCCACGACCTGGACGAAGCCCTGAAAATCGGGGACCGCATTGCACTCATGAAAGACGGGGAAGTTGTCCAGATAGGGACCCCTGAAGAGATCCTGACCGAACCTGCAGATTCCTATGTTTCGAAGTTCGTTGCAGGGGTCGACAGGTCAAAAATCCTTGTCGCTGAATCGGTTATGAAACGGCCTGAACCGCTCGTCCCCATCAATTCCGGGCCCAGGGTTGCCATTCAGTTGATGAAAGACCATGGGATCTCCTCGATTTATGTGGTTGAGGGGAAGAACAGGCGCCTGAAAGGCATACTTATGATAGGCGATGCCCTTGAAGCCCTGAAAACAGGAAAGAGCCTTGAAGCAGCGATGATTCCGGACATCCCCCGTGTGGCTCCGGATATGGCTCTTAACGAGGTAATCCCTCTGATTGCAGAAAGCCAGTACCCTCTTGCAGTAGTCAATGATTCAGGAAAGCTGCTCGGAATTATAGTCCGGGGCAGTGTGCTTGGCGCTCTTGCAATTTCCGGAGAGACCGGGCAGGACGAGGTTCCTGACGGAAAAGCTTCAGAAGAAAGAGACTCCAAAGAAAGAGACTCAGGAGAAAATATTCCTGAAGAGAAGCCTCCTGAAAAAATGGTCCTCATCGGCAAAAATGAAGGCGAAGCCGGACCTCCGCCCGCAGGCTCAGGTAGCCCTGGCAGTATAATTAACAACGGAATTGACAGTGGGCCTGTGCCTGTGGAGGCAGAAGCAAAGAACGAAGCCCCTGCCAAAGCCCCTGCCAGGTCTGATGCCCTGCCGGGTCCCGAGGTGAAAACATGCTGATTCCCCGGCTCCCCATCGGAGACACGGTCGAGTTTGCTGTTGACTGGATCGAAGGCAATTTCGGCACATTTCTTGACCTCACAAGCGATAAGCTTGATTTCCTTATCTCGGGTTTGAAAGACGCGCTTCTTTTCCTGCCTCCTGAACTTTTCATCCTCGGGATTTCCCTGATTGCCTACTTTGCGGGAAAGCGCAATATCAAGCTTGCAGCAGGGACTGCTTTCGGTTTTTTCCTTATCCATAATATGGGGCTCTGGGTGCTCTCGATAGAGACGCTCGCTCTCGTGCTCTCTTCTGCCCTGCTGACCCTGCTTATAGGGATTCCCGTGGGGATCCTTTCTGCAAAAAACACGACGCTTTACCATGTTGTAAAGCCCTTGCTTGACTTAATGCAGACCATGCCGTCTTTTGTGTACCTGATCCCCGCCCTGATCTTTTTCGGGCTCGGAAACGTCCCGGGCATGATCGCAACGGTTGTCTTTGCCATGCCTCCTGCAATCAGGCTCACTAACCTGGGGATCAAGCAGGTGCCAAAAGAGCTTATCGAAGTCGCAGACGCCTTCGGCTCCACGGGCTGGCAGAAGCTTGCAAAGGTGGAACTGCCTGTGGCTCTCCCGACCATAATGGCCGGGGTCAACCAGTGCATTATGCTCTCCCTTTCCATGGTCGTCATTGCAGCCATGATCGGAGCCAGAGGGCTCGGGTACCAGGTCCTTTTCGGGATCCAGCGGGTGGACATCAGCATGGGCTTCGAAGCAGGGCTTGCTATTGTCATAATAGCGGTTGTCCTGGACCGTATTACCCAGAAACTCAGCCCCAGGTAAAAACGTTCCACTCCTGATGCCTTCTTGAAACCGGCACTCTGGATTCAGAACTCTTCACTTTAACAGGGCCACTCCTTCCAGACAGCACCATACAGTGTAAAACAGTGTCTGGAAGAGGTGCATCACTCACTTCAATCCCCCTGAAATAATCCCAAAATAAGAATAAAAACCAAAAATAGAATGAAATTCAAAAATAGGTTGTAGATATTTTGACCAGTATAAAACTAAACCCTGAAGGAAAAAAGATCGGATCGATTTTTACAATTGTTCTGATCATAGGGCTTACCCTTTTTGCGGCAGGCTGTGCAGAACAAGGAGATGAAGCTGTAGAAGGAACAGAGGTATCAGAGTTAAGTGAACCTGTGAAAATAGGATATGTCTTATGGGACGGTGAGATTGCAAGTACCAATGTGATGCAGCAGGTGCTCGAACAGGCAGGGTATGAAGACGTGGAAATCATTGCAGTTGATGTAGGTCCCCTTTACCAGGGGCTCGCTGACGGGCAGTTTGATTTTACCACATCTGCCTGGCTTCCCTATACCCACCAGAATTACTGGGAAACTTACGGAGACCAGCTCGACTCTGTCCAGACAAACCTCGAAGACTGCAAGATAGGGCTTGTTGTGCCTTCCTATGTAACTATAGACTCCATTGAAGAGCTCAACTCCGAAAAGGACAAATTTGACGGTAAGATCATCGGCATTGATCCCGGAGCAGGCATCATGCAGGTATCCGAAAACGCAATTTCCGAGTATGACCTTGATATGGAGCTTGTTTCAGGCAGCAGTGCTGCGATGACCGCCTCCTTGAAAAAAGCCATTGACTCCGAAGAATGGGTAGCTGTGACCCTCTGGTCTCCCCACTGGGCTTTTAACCGCTGGGACCTCAAGTACCTTGATGACCCTAAAGGCGTTTACGGCGATGCTGACCACGTTGAAACCCTGGCAAGGCTCGGGCTCAAAGAAGAAAAGCCCAACCTCTACGGCATCCTTACTCGCTTCCAGTGGACCCATGAAGATATCCAGGCTGTCATGGTGGACATTGAAAACGGCATGACCCCTGAAGAAGCCGCAGCAAATTGGGTTGGAAACAACACGGAAACAGTTAACGGATGGATCGGAGAAGAGTAAATTTCTCTTCCATTTTCCATTTATCTTTTTTCGCCTAATTTTTCATTGTCTGTCTTTTCTTTCGATCTTTATTTTGTTTTATTTTCATCCTTTTCCAGGGTGGTTTGTTCGAATAGCTACAGGTCACAGCCGCCGTACAGTAGCAGTATAATATGGTATATTAGCAGTATAGTATAATGATACCGTATCATTGCACAGTATCATTGCACAGTATCATTGCACAGTATCATTACAATAGAATAGCAGCACAGTTAATAGCTTCAGAAAAAGCAAAAGACACGAATCCGGGGTCACTTTTATGGAAAAACCGAACTTCAGGACAGAGATGCTCAGAACCCTCGAAGGCAAAACTCCCGCTCAGATACCGGTTGGCACCTTCACAACCGCGCCTGTACTCGAGCTTATGGACATGAGCGGGGCAGCCAGGCCCGAGGCGGACAGCCAGCCTGAAAAGATGGCATTGCTTGCCTTTTCCCAGTACGTAAATGCCTCTTTTGAAACTCTCAGGTATCCCTTTGACGTAGTTGTGCTCGCAGAAGCTCTGGGTTGCACAATTGACCCAGGCACGAAAGCCAGGACCCCGGCTGTGCTTAAGGGCCCTATGGAATTTTCTCCCGCAGTTCCGAAACTGCCTGAAGACCTTCTGGAAAGGGGCAGGATCCCGGTTGTCCTGAAAGCTACTGAAATCCTCAGGGAAAAAGCCGGCTCAAACCTTCCCCTCATTGTAGGGATGGAAGGCCCTGCAGACCTTGCTAGCTCCCTTTGCGGAATCACCCGCTTCCTGAAATGGACTATAAATAAGCCTCATATTGTGAAAAGGCTTGTCGAACTCTGCACAGATGCCTGCATTGTGTACGGCAGGGAATGCCTGAAAAGAGGAGCCGATGTGGTAGTTATCGCAGATGCAGTCTCCTCCCCGGTCATGATTTCCCCGGATGCTTTCAGAGACCTGATAAAACCGGGCATGAGCAGGATCCCGAAAGCTCTCGGGAGCGGAAAAAGTGTGCTTCACATCTGCGGAGCTGCAGATCCCATAATTGCAGACATGGCAGAGTGCGGGTTTGACGGGCTCAGCCTTGAGGAAGGCATAAAGGACCTGAAAAGCGCCGTGCATATAGCCCATGAATCCGGTGTTGTGGTAATCGGTAGCGTTTCAACGTCTCGGACCCTATTTGCCGGAAAGCCGGAAGATGTAAAGAGAGAAGCTTTTGAGTGCCTGGGAAGCGGGGTGGATGTCCTTGCTCCGGGCTGCGGGCTTGCCCCGGAAACCCCACTTCGGAACCTGAAGGCTCTGGTGGAAGCAAGAAATGAGTTTTGCGGGAGAAACCGATGAGTTCAATCATCCGGATGCCCTTTTTAGTTATCTCAATATATGTTTTCAGTTATTCGGATGCCCTTTTTAGTCACTTCAATATATCTCACCAGTCATCCGGATGCCCTTTTTAGTCACCTAACTATATTTTTTCAGTTATTCGGATGCATATTTTAGGTATCCCGGTATACTTTATAGAAAAAGCCGCCGGCTTTGAGGCCGGAAATCAAAAATCAACCTTTTTCCGGAAGATTTCCCACTCCACCGGCCCGGAGAAGAGCCTCTGCCAGTTTTTTACCCGCTTCAAACGTTTTCCTTACAAGTTCTTCATCTCTAGAAACCGCTCCCCTATGGAAATACCCGGTCACCGGAAATTTTTCCACGACCTCATAACCCAGGGCTTCAAGGGGCATTCCGAGTGCTCCGAGCGTAAAACCCATTTCTTCGATTTCCAGCTGCTCGCAGACTGAAAAAACAATCGCCTTTCTCCCCTGCCCGGCAAGCCTGCTTGAATACCGCCTGGGGAGGTCGTTCGTGAAATTGTAGTAAGGGTAGAGCCGGTCGATGAAGGCTTTCATCTGGGCGGTTACGTTGTAGTTGTAAGTGGGAGAGCCGAGGATAAGGCCTTTTGCGGCTTCGATCTCGGGATAAAGGAATCCCATTCCGTCGTGGAACTTTATACAGGTCCCGGCTTTCCTGCACGCTTCGCAGCCGATGCAGGGTTCGATCGAATATTCCCTTAACAGGACTTTTTTCGTTTCAGCTCCTGCCGATTCCGCTCCTTTCAAAAAGCTGTCAAGCAGGATGTCGGTATTCCCTCCTTTCCGGGGGCTTCCTCCAACTCCGATAATTTTGATCTCATTCACCTTATTTCCCCATATTATATCGGGGCTGGCAGGTTAAATAGGTTCCAGAATGAAGTCCCATCCTGTTGTAGAAACTGAGTAGAAGTTCAAGTCAGGATTAATGAACCTGATTAAATCTCAGAACATTATTTATTATAAAACTCCAGATATTTATCTGGACAATTATCAGGTTTAAAAAACGAATTTTGAATGCAAATTCCGGATAATGCAGTTTCAGTTACGAATCCTAACTCCGGTGATTCTAATACTTATGGATGAGGCAAAAAATGGCAAAAATGGCAAACACACTCAGAGACCTTGACAGATTCGCCGAGGAGAGCTACGGCAAAGCCAGGGTCTTTTTCCAGATGGGCAAATATGAAGAGGCTCTTGCTGTTTATGGGAAAGCTGCTGATGCCTGGAATAAAATGGCAGACCTGCTTTTTGAAAAAGGGAAGGAGGACAGTGGACAAGAGTTCCTTGACAAGGTTATGGAGGTTCGGTCCTGTTGCGGAATGTCTCTTTTCAAGCTCGGAAAATATGAAGAAGCTCTTGAGATTGTTGATACTCTCCTGGAAGTAAAACCAGACAGCCCGACCGAATGGTCCAACAGGGGTTTTGTGCTCTCTGCCCTCGGCAGGAATGAAGAAGCTCTTGAATCCTTTGAAAAAGCGCTTTCCCTTGACCCTGCATCCCCCAAAATCCTGACCAGCAAGGGAGTTGTTTATTTCAGGATGGGGCTCCTGGAAAAAGCCCTGGAGACCTTCGATAAAGCCCTGGCAGCCGAACCCAAAAAAGCTTCTGATTGGGCATGCAAACTTCCAAGGTTCAGTTTCTTTTCCCGAAACAAGGCTCCCATCATGAGGCCTGACAATGCTGAGACCTGGTACTGGAAAGGCAATTTGTTTACGGAACTGGGGGAAAGAGAAAAAGCCCTGGACGCCTACAAACACGCTCTCGAAAGCGATCCTGATCACCTGAACTCCCTTTTCCGGGGCGGTGGACTCCTCTGCGAGATCGGGGAATATAAGGAAGCTTACAAATGCTATGCGCGGACCCTTAAGTTAAGCCCCGGAAACGAAGCTGCAAAACAGGGAAAAGAGTTCTGTGAAAAAAATATTACGTGAGCCTGGGAAGGAGGGAGAACTGTTATCCCGGAAAACATAGCTTCCTTTTTTCCGGGTTATCTGTTAGCAGAGTTTTTCCGCATCATTCTGTAAGCACGGATTTCTTTTTTCAGGAAGAATAAAGCTTCCTTTCCGGTGGAGGTTTCTTTTTATGGCAAAACCGCGGAAATAAAAGCAATTTTTTCTTCTATTTTTGACTGACCATCAGGCAAGCTGACTGAGGCGCTTATATGTACTGTGAATTGAAAAGTGGTTTCCGGGGGAAAGGAAAGTATTCTCTCAGACCGTGGGATTTTTTCAACATAATGCCTTTCTTAATTGCGGCACCGGTTTTTCGATTGTTTTTTCTAACCTGGCAGGCCGGCCCGGGTCTCGTGCAGCGCAGGAAGAGAATACTGAAAAATTCTCTCCCGGATTCCGGAATAGATCAACCAATTAATCAGGGACCACCATATTTTTTGATCAGTATTTTTTGATCAGTATTTTTAATCTGCATTGTCAGTACATTTTTCCGGACCTATCTGCTTTCCGGGCAGCGTCCCGTCTTAGACTGTATGGTGATGCACTGCCTGGATGGCAAAATAATAAATACAGGGCTGCGCTCGTGTATACCGGATAGAAATGACAGAAAAAAAGGTGTAATCATGTGCGGAATAGCAGGTTTGTTCGGAACCCCTGATAGTAATATAGATGTAAAGAAAATGCTTGCAGCCCTGGGGCACAGGGGGCCTGATGCCTGTGGAATCTATACGGCGGGAGACCTGAGCATAGGAAATACCCTGCTTAAAATAACAGGGGATATGCCCCAGCCCCTCACAGGGATAGGAGCTCTCGTACTCAATGGGGAGATATTCAATTTTCGTGAGCTTGCAGCTGAAATAGGGCTAAAAACCGATTCTGATACCGAACTGCTTTTTTCACTTATAGAAACAGGGGTAAAGGAGGGGAGCACGCCGATTAACGCTGTCTTTTCCGCACTTTCTAAAGTAAATGGGGACTATTCCCTTGCATATGCCTGCGGAGGAGAACTTGTACTTGCCAGGGACCCGTCGGGAGTAAAGCCTCTCTTTTACTGCTCTGGAAAAGAGGCAGAAAAGCCAGAAATAGCCTTTGCCTCCGAAAAAAAAGCCCTTACCTGTATTGGCAGAAAAGCAAGGCCCTTTCCTCAGGGAGGGATTCTGGGTTTCAATATCGAAAACGGGAAAATCTCAGAAAAAACCCCGGAAGGATACCTGAAGACAAAATCGCCTGAAAAGAGGATCCACGCCGAAAAAGAGGCTTTATTTCACCTGAAGGCAGCCCTTGAAAAGGCTGTGGAACTCAGGCTTACTCCAACTGCTGGAATTGCATTTTCAGGAGGAATCGACAGCACCTTCTTAGCAGCCCTTGCAAAGCGCATTGATCCTGATATATCTCTTTATGCGGTTGGGCTTCCGGATTCCCATGACGTTGCCCAGGCAGAGAGCGCAGCTGAGGCTATCGGCATGAAGAGAAACCTGAAAGTTCATTTCCTTTCGCCCGAAGAAATAGAAGCTGCAGTCTCTCAGGTAATTTATGCAACCGGATCCACTGATCCGATGACGGTTGCAATAGGGCTTCCTCTTTACATAGTTGCAAAAACTGCAAGAGAAGATGGGAAACGGGTCCTTCTGACCGGGCAGGGTGCAGATGAGCTCTTTGGAGGGTACAGGAGGCATGAAGGGTTTCTCGAGCAGGGCCCTGATGTACTTGACAGGGAGATCTACTCTGACCTTGAAAGCATCTCAACAATCAACCTTGAAAGAGATGATATGGTTACAATGGCAAATTCCGTGGAACTCAGGGTCCCCTTCCTGGATAAAGAAGTAATTAAAACAGGGCTTGCAATAAGTCCGGAACTTAAGGTCCTGAAAAAAGATGGCCTCTATACACGAAAATATATTCTCAGGAAGGCGGCAGAAGGCCTGGTCTCTCCGGAAGTTCTCTGGAAAGAGAAAAAAGCAATGCAGTACGGGACAGGAGTACAGAAGGTACTCGACTGGCTTGCCAGGGATTCGGGTTTTTCTAAAAAGCAGGGGAATCATATAGAAAAATACCTCATGCAAATTGCTTCGGAAAAAGCCGGTATAAATGAGTAAGTATAAACAGTTTGATGGTTATATCCGAATAGAAAATTATTACGTTTGATTTATAATCTTATTAAGTTTCATTTAGAATCAAAGTTTCATTTAGAACCAAAGTTTCATTTAGAACCAAAGTTTCATTTAGAACCAAAGTTTCAGGGGGAATTAAAATAAAAATAGCAATTACCGGAAAAGGCGGCGTTGGAAAAACTACTCTCTCAGGTACTCTGGCAAGACTGTTTGCAAGGGACGGATACGAAGTCCTGGCAATAGATGCAGACCCGGATATGAACCTGGCATCTTCCCTGGGGATAGAAAACCCCCCAAAGCCCCTCACTGATTTCAAAGACCTTATCCAGGAAAGGGCAGGTACCGAAGGCGGGGCTTTTATCTATAACCCGAAAGTGGACGACATTGCAGGCAAATACGGAGTAATAGGGCCTGATGGAGTCAGGATGCTTGTTATGGGTACTGTGGATAAGGGAGGAAGCGGGTGCATGTGTCCGGCATCAGCTTTCCTCAGGGCTCTCCTCAGGCACCTGATGCTTAAGGAAAAGAGTGCAGTTATCCTGGATATGGAAGCCGGAATCGAGCACCTGGGAAGAGGCACCACGCGCGGGATGGACCTTATGATTGTAGTGGTGGAGCCGGGAGCCAGGTCCCTTGAAACAGCCGAACGGATAAAAAAACTCTCTTCCGAGATCGGGATAAAACATATTGCTGCCGTAATTAACAAAGGAGGCGCCGGAAAAGTCAACTCCAGGCTTGAAGAGCTGGGCATCCCGGTACTGGGGGAAATTCCCTTTGACCAGCAGTTAATGCAGGCTGATCTGGAAAAAAGGGCTCCGATTGAAGCAGGCGGCGAAGCTGTTAATGCCATAGTGAAAATCAAAGAAAAACTAATGGAAACCGTTGAAGAGATAAGGAAGGAAGACGAGGCAAGTAAAAAGTAAAGGCTGAAAAACAGCCCTCTACACTTTTTTTACCCAATTTTCCTAATTTTCCTAATTTTCTCAAATTTTTCCTAATTTTCTCAAATTTTTCCTAATTTTCTCAAATTTTTTCATGCAATTTTTTTATATTTTTCAGGCTCAGTTAAAATTGCTGTCCGGGGAATCTGTTAGAGTTCCTTTTTTATAAATAAGCCCCAGAAGCCTCATCTGTTTCTCCCTGATAAGGACATCAGTAGGGTCTATTTCCAGAGCTCTTTCATAAGATTTCATAGCCTCTCCGTATCTTCCAAGATTTTCCAGGACCGAGCCTTTCTGGTACCAGGAAAAAACATCTTCGGAGTTGACCTTAAGGACTTCGTCATAACACTCTATGGCTTTTTCAAAATCCTTCAAGTTATTGTAGGCAAAACCCTTGAGGCACTTTATTCCCAGGTGATCGGGATCGATTTCAAGAGCCCTATTGTAACAGGTCAGAGCTTCCTCAGACCTCCCTATCCTATCCAGGACAAAACCTTTCTGGAGCCAGGCATCAAGGTACATAGGGTCCAGATTTAAGGCTTGATCATAGAGCCTGAGTTTGTCTTCATAATTCTCAACTTTGCCTGCTGTGATAAGGAGCTGCCTGGGGTCCTCGGTTTCTTCGGTTTTTCCTGCCGCTTCCAGCTCCTTTTGCTTCATCTTAGCGCTTTCGGTGGTATTTTTTTCCTCTGCCATTTCGGAATCCTCCGTTTTCAGATTAAGATTTATTCGGGCCCCTTTCGGAATCATGTCCCATCCTTATTTTTTCCATCTTATGTATGGAATCAGGGTTAAACTGGTATTGAGCACTTTCGTTTTCAATGAGATATACCTTTTCTGATTCGAATTTTACTGGATACAAAGCAAGACATAAGTTTATGCAGAAAAAAGTTATCAAGAGTCACTGGCTTTTTGCCGGCTGATTCTCGAAAGGATTTCGATCTTGATTTCAAGAGCAGGAACAAAGCCCGGTTTCAATTCGAGGGCTCTGTTGCAGCTTTTCAGGGCTTCTTCTTGTTTGTTCATTTCTAAAAGGACAAGTCCCCTGCCTGCCCAGAGGCCGGGATCTTCCGGGGTAGACTGAAGAGCCGTATCGTATGCTGCCAGAGCCTCCTCAAACCTGCCCAGCCTGGAAAACAGGCTGCTGATACATTTCAGGGCTTCCAGGTAATCAGGCCTGATTTTGAGGGCTGAACTGTATGCTTCAAGGGCTTCTTCTTTCCGGTCAAGTGCAGAAAGGATTGAGCCTTTTCCTGCCCAGGCTTCGGCATATTCGGGTTTTCTCTTGAGCACTTTTTCGTAGCCTTCAAGCGCTTCTTCAAGTCTGCCAAGCCTGGCAAGAATAACTCCTTTATTGTCCCATGCAATTTCAAAAGCCGGTTCAAGCTCAATTACCATGTCATAAGCACCTATTGCTTCTTCAAGCCGCCCCATTTCCGAGAGGATTACCCCCCTGTTGTACCAGACCCTGAAGTCATCAGGGACTATTTCAAGCACCTGCTCTGTAAGCTGCAGGGCAGCTTCAAACCTTCTTGCCTTATAGAGCAGTATGGCTTTCTGAAAGAGCGCTGTGGCGTTCTGAGAGTCCTTTTCAAGCATCTCAGTACAGGCCTGAAGTTCGTCGAAGAAAGGGAGGGAAGCATAAAGGTCCCTTACAGCCAGAAAAAGGGGGAGGAGTTCGTACTTTTTTTCCTCAACCGTCAAGGTTTTTGTTCCGGGATCGTATGAAAAAACCGCTGGCTCCTGCTGGCTGGGTTTTTCTTCCAGGAAATTTCCTTCTATTCTTTTACTTTCTCCTTCTATTCTTTTACTGTCCCCTTCTATTCTTTTACCTTCCAGTGTACGTTCCATTTCTTTAAACACTGTTTCCAGTCCTGAGAAGGCCGCAGGGTAAAAGGGAGAATCGTTTTTAATATAAAGTACTGATCTCAGATATTTCCTGATCTTTTTATTATTGCTGCTCCAGAGGACCTTTGAGATGTCTTCTGCTTCCTTCAAAAACTTCTGCAGACAGAGTCTCAAGGATAAGAGACTTTCTGAACGCTCAAGGGTGTTGAAAGCTGAAATCGCTGCTCTGGAATGTTCTCTGAGTTCGCTCAGATAATTCTCTGTTCTGGAGGGATTAACTTCCATCTTAAAGCCCTTCTTACCCTTTTCTTAATCGTTGTCGGAAATATAGCTGCATACCGATTTTCTGTCAAGGGAGGGCAAAGACTTACCTTTAGATGCAACAACCAGCTTTACGGCTGATCCTGGTGGCAGTTTTGTCCCTGGTTGTGGTTCCTGCCTGAGCACTTCCCCTGCCATAATTCCTATAGGTAAAACCTCTTTCTTTTCAACGACCTCTCCTGCTGAAAGCCCTGCCTCTTCCAGAGTTTTTCTGGCGTTTTCAAGGGGCTGCCTTATAACATTGGGAACCTCCACATTTCCTGTAAAAGTTCCGGGACTGGTTTTTATTTCCGGTCCCTGCGCACCTTCGCTTTCTCCGAGCACTTCTTCAAGCAAGTCGATTGCTCCACTGATTTTGAGAAGGGTTTCGCCCAGGGTGTTCTTCCTGTTTTCGAGTTCTGTAAGCTTTAAATCAATATCTGTGAGGATTTTCTGCCCGGATTCATATTCTGCTCTGAGCTCCACTAAACGCTTTTCAAGTTGTGCATCCATAGTGCTGTAAACCCCTTTAAATTTGTTATTTTTATAGTAAATGCGAATTGGTCTTCAGTTTTCAATCAGTTTTCAACTGTGGTTTATTATTGATATTTAGCTGTTTGCTTTCGACTTTTCCACTTTCTGCGGTTCTATATTCTCTTTTTCACGTTCTACGCTTCAATTAGTACTTAACCCATTTGTTTTATTCTCTTTACAATTTCAACCCAATACATTTTAAGTTTTATATTTTACACATGAGCGAGAATTTTAAGGAAGTTCGTCAATTTCACCGCATGAGTCAGCCATACCCTGAATGATTTATACGGAAACAACCCGGTCCAGAAAACGGATCATCCGGCTTTCTCTTCTTCTGCCACACAGGTTGTGGCCGGTCTGCTGCCAGGTAAGAAACAATGTCCGAACTTATTGGTAATACAATTAAGAGAACACGGATATCTTAAAAGAAGTAAAGGATTACAGGCAATAAAATAACGCCCATTGCATGGGATTTCCTTACTTTCATAAAAGACGGGAGCATGCCTATGGGGGTAGAAATTACAAAGAGGAAGAGCCCGAAAAACCCTGTAAAAAGAAAGACCGTTATTGCAAGCCCTGCAAGGACACCGGCACAGAGTTTTGTGTAGTCAAGTTTTTGAAGCATATGGTGGGCGTTATTCCCTATCCAGACTGTGGAAAAATACGAAAACAGGGAGGTAAGGAGGATAGCGGTAAAAAAGAGCAGTATTACCTGAAAACCAAGTGACCCGATACCCAGGATTTCATTCACAGCAGCCATTGCACCGCTTCGGGTCTTTCCTATAACCAGGAGGGCTACCAGCCCGAAAATAGCATTTGAAGTATTTACTCCGGAAACCGAGACAATGAACTCCTTTGAGCTTTCAAGAGTTTGGCGATCTGCATAGGGGTCGGAAAAAAGAGAGGATTTTTGTCCTCCGGGCACAGGTTCGGAAGTTTCTTTATTTATGGACCTTCTGTCGAAGTCAGACCTTACAAAGAGCCCTGCCAGAAGGGCAGCAATAGCAGAAGAAACTCCGGGCAGCCAGGCTACAAGGGAACCTGCAGTGCTGCCAGTAAATACTCCTCTCAGGATCCTTTTTCGAGAAAGTTCAAATCTTGAGACGGATTCTTTGGGAATCTCGGAGCTTGTGAGAAGGCTTATAATGAGCTGGGATGCCCCGAAAAGTCCGCTGAGGAGAGGGAGGAGCACGGATGCCTGCCCAAGGCTTATGAAGGGAACCAGCAGGCTTTCTCTGGAAAATGCAAAAAGCCCAAGAGCTCCTGTGATCAAAAACAGGAAGAGGGCAAAAGCTTTGGACCTGTATTTTGCAAGTGGACCCTGCCCCTCTACTTCCTCGCCTTTCTCGCTCGCAAGCATGATAAATACAATCGTGAGCAGAACCCATGCCATATACTCTTGCAGGTAAGGGTAAATAGCTCCGAAGAAAAGAGAAAAAGGCAATACAAAGAGCATGGATGCAACCACCGAGCCTGCACTTCCGAGGGCAGAGAGACGTACCGCTTCTGCACCTGCGCCTTCAAGTAAAAGCCTGTGTCCCGGGAGGACTGCAAGCGCTGTGTCTCCGTCAGGTGCTCCTAAAAACACAGACGGGATAATGTCATGAAACGTATGTGAGACAGCGTTTGAGAGGATTATAAGGGCAATGTAAAAAGGGGCAATTCCTTTCTCAGCCAGAAAAGGCGCAAGAGCTACAAGCGCAAGTGCAAAATTATTTGTATGTATGCCAGGCAAAAGCCCTGAAAATATGCCAAGCAGATAGCCTGCAAGAACAGAACAAAGGAGCAAGAATAAAGAAACTTCTTCCACTCAGCAGGCACCCCAGAAAATAATCTCTTTAAAATCCAATCAACTTCTTAGAAGAGTTTATACACTTACTATTAATACTTAATCTTGCTACGGAATATATTTTGTTTCAGAGAATGTATATTTAAAGTCTGAAACGGTTTATTTGAAACTGATATACATATTCATACCGCGAAGAAATCAGAATAAATAAATTGTAAGAGAACAGAACTAATAAATAGAAAGAGATTGAACAGAGAATGAGAAACATAGAACATAAGAAAGAGATGAAAGAAGAAACCGAAAAAATAACTTAAGTAAACTTGATCAAAATTTCAATTTAAGATCAGAAATTTTGGATTTAATTTTATAAATAGGTTTCCTTTATAATAATGCCCTTTTACTGGACGGATGGCTCTCCGGCGGAAGATATAAATAATAGGATTTGCCAGCGCAAACAATTTTAGTTTACCGATGCGATCAGCCACTTGAAAATTTTGAAGGTGCTTTATTACATCAAAGAAAAAGAAAAATCATTTCCACTTATGTTTTATATCTAACAGTTATACTATAACATGTAGTTCTAAATGCTAATATTGAATGGGGTTCATGAGAGCATTTAGCAAAAAACAGCAGATCAGGACAAATGAGGTTCGCCATTCCTCAATCCTGTTATGCGCAACCCGGAACCCTGCCCGTATGAGGTGACGATCGAGGTTTTTTGCCATTCCTCAGTCGCCGACACCGGGAGAGGTTTCACAGCCGGAAGCCGGATGGGGTTCGCCATTCCTCAACCGGCCCCCGCAGATATCAGAAGCAACGGAGAAGTGAGAGGCAAATCCCTCTCCAAAACTATTTTTACCTCTCACTTCACCCTGTTTTCTAAACTATCTCACTCTGTTTTCTAACTGCTTCTTTCTTTCAATCTTTACACCTTTAGGTCAGTCTTCTTTTTATTTTCTTTTATCTCCCTCTCTGATTACCTCTGCCTCTCCTGACTCTCCCCTGCCTGGATGATCCTCTATAATATCACTACCTCTCCCAGGCAGTTTCTCTTTTTTGTCACTTCCCCTTCCCAGTTGATTATGCCTCTTCTCATCCCCTCTTTTCGGTCTTTTTGCTTTATTCCCAGGATTTTTCCAATCTATTTTTTGTTCTATGATATTTTCTCTTACTCAAAAGAACTTATCCGGCTTCGATTCATGCCGCTGTTCCAGAGAGTGCTTCTCTTTACCTGAAAGAATCTCTTTTTTCAGCTGCTTTCACCTTTTTGCCTGTTTTTTGGACCCTTGCCGGGGAACATCAATAAGGAAAAATTCTGCAGGCGTGCCGGAAGAAACAGCTTCCATATGGATAGCCTGTTCCAGGTCAATGCGAGCCTGATCTCCCTGTCCTATCCTCTGGCCATTGACAGAGAGCTCACCGGCTGAAATGTAAATAAAAATGCAGCGTTTTTCCTGTGAATTAAAGTGGATAATGTTCCCCTTTTCGAGAAAGGATCGGAAAATTGTTGCATCGGCATTTATCTTCAGGGCGTGCTCAAAACCCTGACCTGAAGCAAGGGCAAGTAACTGGTTTTTCCACTCCGATTCCTCGAATTTTTTCTGCGAGTATGCAGGCTCAAGGCGGCTTCCTGAGGGTAAAATCCAGATCTTGTAAAAATGTAGAGGTTCCTTTCCTGTGTTCAGCTCAGAATGCTGTATTCCGGTACCTGCGGTAATGCACTGCACCTCTCCTTTCCCAAGGACTCCTTTATTCCCCATATTGTCTTCATGCGTTATCTCCCCTTCAAGCACAACCGATATAATTTCCATCTCGGAGTGCGGGTGAGTTGAAAAACCTTTGCCTTGCTGCACAGTGTCATCATTAAAAACGCGCAGGCTTCCGAACCGGACATTATCCGGATCATAATAATTTGAAAAAGAAAAAAGCATGTAACTCTTCAGCCATCCGGAATCCTCAAGATGCCTGGTTTCTGCCGGAATGATTCTTATTATAAAGAAGCCCCCTTTCCTATTTCCCCTGTAATTATTTGAATACTGAGTAATAAGTAAGGTTTGATTGCTGAAAAGGATATACCTTTTGGAAACATAGTTTAGGAATTAAGTTGATGAAGCTTTCTGAGGCAGATAAAAAATACTCAGGCTTCTCCAAAAGGCACGTAAAAAACCATATATACGAGGTGTCCCTTTCCTAAAGCAGCCTGTCACAATTAAAATTCTTCATGTCAACGAAAAATTATTTAAAATGCTCCTAAATATCTCTAAATACTCTTAAATCCCTCTAAATATTCTTAAATCTCTCTAAATCCCCCTAAATACTCTTAAATCTCTCTAAATCCCTCTAAATACATGCGACTACTTATAAATGTGCCCTGTACATATGTATTTCCCGTTTTTTCCAGATTATTCATAAGTAGAAAAAAAGGATTTCAAAAGGATTTCAAATGACAATTAAATGTAAAAAATGTAACCATGAAGCTGTTATTTTTCAAAAATACTCCGGTATGCATCTCTGCAAAAGACATTTTATAGAGGACGTTGAAAGGAAAATCAAGCTGACAATCCGGAAAGAGTACAACATCAAGAAAAATGATGTAATAGCCGTTGCTCTGAGCGGGGGAAAGGACAGCTCAGTTGCTCTCTATATAATGCATAAGATTCTGGGGGATAGGCCTGATATTCAGATTGTGGCAGTTTCAGTCGACGAGGGCATACACGGATATCGTCCCCACTCCCTTGAACTTGCAAAACAGCTTACAGAAACGCTCGGAGTCCGGCACATCATAAAGTCTTTTAGAGACGAACATGGGGTTACAATGGACGAACTGGCTGTAATGGATCGGGAAAAAGGTACATGCAGCTACTGCGGAGTTCTCAGGAAAAGCGTCCTTAACAGGGCAGCGCTTGAAATAGGGGCAACGAAACTGGTAACAGGGCACAACCTGGACGATGAAGCCCAGACCATTCTCCTCAACCACTTCAGGGGAGATATGGAACGAATGGTCAGGCTTGCTCCTTCTGCAGCAATCGAAGGGCTCGTAATGAGGGCAAAACCCCTGCGGAATATTCCTGAAAAGGAAGTGGCACTCTATGCCCTGATAAACTCCCTGCCTGTGGATTTCAGCGAGTGCCCGTATGCAGGAGAAGCCCTTCGAGGGGAAATCAGGGAACTGTTAAACAGCTTTGAGAAAAACCATCCCGGCACCAAGTATTCCCTTCTCCGCGGCTTTGACAAACTCGTAGGAGCCCTTGCAAAGGAGCTCCCTCCTGCAAAAATCGATAAGTGCAGGATCTGCGGGGATACCTGCACCGAAGATCTCTGCCAGGCGTGTAAACTGCTCGGCAGGACCTGAATAAAAGCAGAAAAGAAAAGAAAAGAAAGCAGAAAAGAAAGCAGAAAAGAACGCAGAAAAGAAAGCAGAAAATATAGGCAGCAGAATAAATAAAAAAGAAAATAGGAAAGAAATAAATCGAAAAAAGTGTGGATTTCAGGAGCCTTTTAGAACCCATCCGGATCGGAAAGCAGGTCATAATGATTATAAAGCTCCCTTTCCTCCCCGGCCAGGTAAAGGCGCGTCCACAGGACAGCAGTAAGCGGCTGCAGTACGAGCAGCGGGATGATATATGTAATTCCTGAGATCAGAGTGTTTTCCGAACCCAGAAGCTCCCCGAGAAGACCATTGGCTAAAGCCAGCCCGACGGTAATTATCCAGATTAAGAAAACATCGAGTTTATTCTTCTTGAAAAACCTGTATCCTGTTTTTAGAGCGTCAAGAGGATCAAGTTCGTCGATCACGAGGGCGTAAGGGGCAAGGGAAAGTACGATATTTATGGTCAGGCTATAGATTCCCCATACAAGTATTCCTATCGCGAGTGCTCCCATACCTTCCACAACTGCTTCCGGATTCATTATCAGACCGCTCAGGTCCCCGATTGTAAGGGCTCCAGGCACTATGAATACAATGCCCGCAAGAAGCATCATGGTGACCAGCAGGCTTGTGAGGAAAAGCCTGAAAGCGTTTTTCGAACCGGACCTGAACATATCGGATAGTACGGTATCTCCGGTTTCAGAAGCCTTTTTTGCCATCCCGATTGCCCCTGCTGTGAAAAATGCCTGTAAGAACATGCCAAGCAGGGAAAAAACGATAATTGCCAGCACCGAGATTGCCATGTTGTCCCTAAACCCTTCCCAGAGCATTTTATAAAGTTCTGCGGGAGGAAGAGTAGAAGGGTCAGCTATGCTTCCTGTGTTTGAGGCAAAGAGCAGGAAACCCATTAAACCAAAGAAAAAGACATAAACAATTAAACTAACAAAAAAATTAAGGATAAATGGAATACAAATGTTTAAATTCCTGGTCCAGGTCTTGAAGCCTCTATTAAGTGTTGTTCCAAAATCTTCATGCATGTGAAATGACCTTCCGCTTATAAAGGCAGTGTTCCTGCCTGCCTCCTGGAATTCCGCTTTTACTTATTGTAAAAATCGGGCTGGTATGAAGGCTTACAGATACCATTTTCGGATACATATGCAGAAGATAAATATATAATCTCTTATTCAGGAAAAAACTAAATAAACAAACGCAGTAAGTGATTATATGAAAAAACTGGAATATTACGAAATTTCACCTGTCCACGGAAAATCCGAAACAAGCGACACCATGGATGAAGTTGTTGTCGTTGGCCACTGTCTGCTTAACCCCCTTGCAAGGATCAAAGGCGTAAAACCGGCTACCCCTGTTGACGCAAAAGGAATGAACGTGATCCAGCTCCCCTGCCCCGAAGCCATGTACTTCGGAATGAGGCGCCGGGAAATCACGAAAGACCAGCTCGAACACCCCTCCTACAGGCGCTTCTGCCGGAAAATCTTCACTCCCCTTGCCGATCTCCTCGAAGACCTCGCAACAAACGGCACAAACGTCAGGATAATCGGCATCCCGAAAAGCCCCTCCTGCGCCGTGGAAATCACAAGCGTCGGCGGCGAGCCCGGAAAAGTAAAAGAATTCCACCACAGCCACGCCCCGGGACCGGGTGTGTTTATGGAAGAGATTATAAAAGAACTTGAAAAGCGCAATGTAAAGTTTGAGATAGAGGATGCCCACCAGTAAAGAAATTAAGTGAAAATGTCAGCATAAAAATAAGAATCCATTTTTTCGTCATTCAGCCAGAACCACCGGAGTGAATCGGCTCGAAACACCCCAGGCTCTCACCGGTCGTCGAAGGCGACCGGCTTTCTCAAAAAAATGCATAAACAAAAAAGTAAAAACCGGAACATTCCAACTTCGCGGTTAATCTAACTTTTTTTGTGTGACAGCAGCCCGAATTACCGTATTTTCAAGACTGCCGCCTTTTCCGTTTAAGATATAATTTAACAATTCCACCAAGGTCCAACCCCACACCACAAAATGTGGGATTCACTGAAACAACACTACGATTTTTTTTCTAGCAGAGTTTCTTCAGTATAGATTTTTCTTTGAAGTCCCTGCATAAAAAAATAATTGAATTTGAAAAATAGAGAGGGTTGTCAGCTAAATAATTTTCTATTTTGTAACATAAATCGCGGAAAAGCCGCGCAAAGCGCGGGAAATGAACGGTTTGAGATGCTAATCAGGCTATTTCGGTAATTAGAAAACAGATCAACAACGGTTAACTGGGATTTTATTACAATTTCACTTTTTCCATCGCAGATCCGATCATATTCTCAAGATCTTCAACCGTATTAATATTCGCAAAAGTCCTCAATTCAGGATCAAATTCCCGAATTTCCGAAACCTCAACAAAAACAACATCCTGCATTTCAAAAACCGGCGCAAGCACTGAATGTTTACCTCTTTCAAAGGCTTTTTTGATTTCAGGAATCAGTTTTCTGGAATAAACTGCATGCAGAGGCTCATACATTCTCTCCTCCTCCCACTTCGGGAGAGCAGCATCATTACCTTCTGCTTTTTCAAACAGCAGGTCTACAACCCTAACATTTACAAAGGGCATATCTCCGGCGCAGACAAAAGAGTACTCTGACCATGATTCAAGCAGCCCTGCCCGGATGCCTTCAAGGGGACCGGCATCCTCTTTGGAATCAAAACAGAAACGGATTTCACGGGAAGGGAATTTTTCAAGCACAGGGAGGAGTTTTTCTTTCTGAGCACTGTCTCGGACCGAGAGGATTACCTCGTCCACAACCCGGAAGAGGTTTTCAAGCAGGCGTTCGAGGATGGTTTTTCCTTCAAATTCGAGGAGGGCTTTTTCGACCATACCCATCCGGCGTCCCCTTCCGCCTGCAAGGACGATTGCACTTCTGGTTTTTGTTCTCCCCGGTTTAAGTTCTGTTTTTCCGCTCATTCAATTTCCGTCCCGGTTTTTGTTGCTCTTAGCTTCTCGTTTTTAATCGGCTCTTCTTTTCTTCTTTTTTTTCTGCTTTTTCTTTTTTTATTGTTATATTTTTTCCCTTCAGGCGTGTTCCCGGTCGTGGACCCAGAACTCTTCTTTTTCCGTGAACTCCTTTTTCCAGATCGGAGCTTCGGCTTTCACCCTCTCGATGGCTTCGCTGAGGGCCGGGAAAAGTTCGGTCCTGTGGGCGGATGCGATCACGATGTAGACTATGTCTTCTCCGGCTTCGATGACGCCTGTTTTGTGGTGGATCAGGACTTCGAGGATGCCTTCTTTTTGCTTTATTTCATCACGGATTTTGTCCAGGGCCTTTGAGGCTTCAGGCTCGTATTTCTCAAACTCGAGCCGGGCTGTCTTCTCCTCTCCTGCAAGCTCGCGGACGATGCCGGTAAATGTGCCGATTGCTCCTGCTTTCCGGATGGACGGATTTTTCCTGGCTTTCTTGATAAGCGCGTCCAGGGTGTAGCGGTCAGGCTGGGCAAGGGCCATTCCGACCAGAGAGGCTCTAAGTTCCTCATGAATATCGGAGTTTTCCGGAAGTCTCATAACGACGTTGGAGACTCCTTCAAGGTCGCCAAGTACGAATTTAGGGAGATTGCTTTCCTTAAACCCTTCCACAACCGCAAAATCAAGCCCCCGGTCGCAGAGCATATCAAGGGCATCTTCAAGGTCGGAGTCTCTGGAAAAACTGACAAGTTCAGAGCCTGTAATTCCTATTACCGTGTCAGCCCCAGCATCAAAGTGTCTGCCAGTATCGGTTTCCCCGGGGTTGAGGCGCTGTTCTCCCATGTGCTTTACAGTACCTACTGCCCCAAACCCGGAAAGTTCCCGGACCAGGGCTGAAACAAGGGCTGTCTTACCCGATTTCTTATACCCTACAACAGAAATGACCTTCATCAAAGAGCCTTATGGACTTACCGGTATAAGTAAGGGTCGGCATCTTTTCACCGTATCGGTTTAAAAATAACCATTTGAATGTCGAGAGATTATTCACGCGCTCCCAATTACTAATACACATTTGTTTTTTTAGACAAACTGGCCTATACCCGAAAAGATTCAAATATTAAAACGGTCAATAATAACTGTTACTAATATAACTTACTGTCAGCCCGAACAGTTACTGCCCATAAGGGCACAGTTTAATGCTCTGCACAGTTTAGTGCTCTGCACAGTTTAGTTGCTCTGCACAGTTTAGTGCTCTGCACAGTTTAGTGCTCTGCACAGTTTAATGCTCTGCACAGTTTAGTCGCTCTGTATACAACAGGAGTGCCAGTAATGAGTACCTGTTCGGTCAGGATGGAAGAGGGGGGATGGAATATGGAAGTTACAAAAATAAGGATTCATGACATTCCTGAGGAAGAGCGTCCCAGGGAGCGGCTCATTAAGAACGGGCCGGAGTCCCTTTCAAACGCTGAACTGCTGGGGATAGTCCTGAGGACAGGGTCAAGGGAAGAGAATGTTGTCAGCCTGTGCAACCGGATATTATCGGAATACAGCATCAAACAACTCAGCCTTGCAAATGTTTCAAAGCTTACACAGGTCAATGGGATTGGAAAAGCAAAGGCTACCCAGATAGCTGCAGTTTTCGAACTTGCAAGGCGGCTTGAGACTTTTGTGGAAGAGCCAAAAAGGAAAATTGGTTCTCCAAAGGACGTCTATACCCTGATGTATCCTAAAATGCGCGAACAAAAAAAAGAAAAATTTATAACACTGTATCTTGATACAAAAAACCAGATCCTTAAAGAAGAAGTAGTATCCATAGGCAGCCTGAACGCCAGCATCGTGCACCCGCGTGAGGTTTTTAAGTTGGCTCTTCTTGAATCCTCAGCATCGGTGATCATGGTCCATAACCATCCCTCAGGAGACCCCAGCCCGAGCAGGGAGGACATAATGGTTACTGAAAAACTTGTTGAAGGAGGAAAGCTCCTTGGGATCGACATCCTTGACCACATAATCATAGGAGACGGCAGGTACGTGAGCCTCAAAGATGAGGGCTTTGTAAGGTAAAAACAAAAATAAACAATGTGTCATTACAGATGATTTTTTTTAATGAGTTTTTTGCAAAAATGGCGGTTTCAGATGGAATTATTCCTGGTTCCCCAGTATTATTCTACAGGTGTGGCCTCTCAAATGAAAGCCTTAGTTGACCGGGCCAGTATGGTGCTGGCAGGAAATTATTGAAAAATTCATTGTAATTGAGATAATACAGTTAGATACTTGTATTGTTAGATGTTTATATTCGACTCCGGTTTACCCGGCAAACATCTATCTTATTCAACTTGCTAAACCTACGATACCTATATATATCTACAGGAAATGGGCATTTCGATCAAACAAATTAATCCTCCCACTTTCTATCCCCCGTAAAAAGGAGGTCTTCGGCATTACAAAACATATAAACGCCTGTGCACTGGATAACAGACAGACTGAGGAAATTACTCTAGACGACCCCTATACTGTGCCTTACCGGGGCATTTATGCGGTCTGTGACGCGAAAAACGAGTATGCGGAGATAATTGAACACTCCAACTGCTATAGCGGGGCAGCCTGGTCCCTTTACCATTATGCAAAAGCTCCTCTTATCCTGAAAGCCCGTTCAACGGGAAATATGATCCGCTATTTTATGAAAACCGGGACCTCAAAACTCGAACTCAAACCCTCGGTTGCAGCCGCAGGCATAGAATCCGTGATCGTGCAGGGGGACGAAGTGGAGATCACTTATGCAGGGCTGGGAGGCGGGGGTGTTGGTGCAACCCGCTGCAGAGCACTTGCAGACGGAGTTCTGAGCTACAGGATTTCCGAATCCGGAGGAGAGCGCTGTGCTAAGGGGGCAGTTGTGGTTCCCCGCAGGGACCGCGTCCTTATAGGCATAGATGACACCGATTCAAAGGATATCGGAGCCACCTGGACCCTGACCCACAACATCGCAAAGGAACTGGACTGCCAGGAAGCCGTTTACCTATCCCATGCCCTTGTCCAGCTCTTCCCTGTCCCGGAAAAGACCCAGAACTGTATGTCAACGGTCCTGGAATTCGGCTGTGTGGACGAAAAAGCGAAGTCAAAGCTCGTAGACTCTTTTAAAAAAGCCCTTGAAAAATACAGCGCGTCCAGAGAAACAGGGCTTGTAGTACTATCTGATTTTTATGCAAAAGGGCTTTATTCATACAGCAACCGCTGCCGGACCGAAAGGGTCTCGAAGGCAGACACCCTGCGCTGCGCTGAAGAAAATAATGTGGAAGTCCTGCTTGACGGCAACGGGGTAATAGGTGCTCTTGCCTCCCTGCCCTGGTTCGGAAGACCCGAAGAATCTATTGTCCCTGGAACCGAGATAAAGCCAATGAGCCTGGAAAAAACTAATTAAAAACTAATTAAAAACTAATTTAACGGTACCGGAATCTACCGAAACTCTTATAATTCCCGGACGGGGGGTCAACTTGAAAGAAGAAGCAGCACTATGTAACGGGTTTGAAGCCCTTTATCTTGCAGCCATTGACAGTGATGTTACACTTATAACAGGAGTCCCCGGATATCCTGTTACCTCCCTGATGGAACTTTTTTTGAAAACAGATAACCCATCAACCAACGCACACAGTCCAACTTATAGAGCCAGATGGCTTACAAACGAGAAAGTTGCGCTGGAGATAGCACTCGGAGCGTCGGTTTCAGGCAAAAGGGCTCTTGTGCTTGTAAAACACGTTGGGATGAATCTGCTTTCCGACCCCCTTATAACCTCGGTTACGCACACTATAGGCGCAGGTCTGGTAATCATTGCAGGAGACGACCCGGGTGTGAAAGGTTCTCAGAATGAGCAGGACTCCCGCTGGTATGGCCGGATAGCTGAAGTTGCGGTATTTGATCCGGCTGACCCCGATGCTGCATACAGGACTCTCAGGCGGGCTTACGAACTTTCTGAAGAAACCCGTGTTCCGGTAATTCTAAGGGTAACCGCAGGTCTGGAGAAGAGTAAAGGAAAAGTCCGGCGCCTTCCTGCGTCTTCAACTGTCCACCCCGGGTTTGACCGTTCTATCTGGGGACTCCGGATGGTGGAAAAACACCAGCATTTCCATTCTAAAGTTTATCCGGTACTTGAAGCAGAAGCCGAAAAGACTGACCTTAACGAAATTAAAGAAGGAACTCAAGAGATCGAAGCGGAAGCACAGACTTCTGAACAGAAAGGAGTCGAACGGATTAAAGGAGTCGAATGGATTGGAATTATCTCCTCGGGTTTTGCGGCTTCAATTGTGGAAGATACCCTGAAAAAATCAGGCTGCTATCCCGGAGTTTCTCATCTTGTCCTCAACCTTGTAAATCCCCTTCCTCTGCAGAAAATCGGAAATTTCCTTAAAAATAACCGGAGAGTACTGGTAGCTGAAGAGTCAGAACCCTTCATAGAAGAGCAGATCCGGATTTCAGGCAATGTCTGCGGCAAAAAGACGGGACACCTCCCATACGGGCAAATAATGCTTGAAGATATCGAGTTTGCCCTTGAGCATATCGAAGAAGATAAGGTTTCAAGACCTGCGGATTTCAAACTTATTGAATCCAGAAAGAAAGGCAGGGCTTCAATCTGCGAAGATTGCCCCTATCTCCCCCTTTACCATTTTCTCCGCATACTTGACATTCAGGTCGCCGGAGACATGGGATGTTCGGTCCGGAGCGCATCCGAACCCCTTGCTGCAGTTGATGTTAGCTTTGCCCTGGGCTCGGCAATCTCGGTTGCCTGCGGCTTTGAGAAAAAAGGCATAGCCGTAATCGGAGACTTTGCCCTTGCACATTCCGGCATCCTCGGGCTCTTAAATGCCGCAAGCGAAGGTTATGAAGTGCTTGTGCTTGTGCTCCAGAACGAAGTCGCAGCCATGACAGGAGGGCAGAAAGTCCCTGAACTCAGGAAAGTGGTGGAAGCTATAGTGCCTGATGTGTCTTTTTTTGATTTAGATGTAGAAGATGGAGAAGAAGGAAAAGAAAGCGGAGACAGAGAAAAAGAGGGTGAAAGTAATACCGGGCAGGAAACAGTAAAGGAGATGGAAAAGGAAGGAAAAAAGCTGACTCCCGGTTCAGAACTTTCGGACCTGATCCTGGAAAAACTCGCCCTTCCGGGAATTTCAGTTATTTTTATAAAAGGCCGGTGTAGAAAATATTGAGGCATAGGGCTCTTTAATTTTAACTAGCTTTAACTTTTGATGTACCTGAATCGATTAATAGATTCAAATACAGATTTTTCTGCCGGTTTTATTTTGCAGCTTTTCTCTTCTTGGCATGAAAGTACTTTCAACTTATTGGCATGAAAGTACTTTCAACTTATTTTAGAATCTGTGCCTGTTATTCTAAGAATTCATGTGTGTTTTTTTGTTTCTTCTTTTTTCGTTTCTTCTTCTTTTTTCGTAAGACCGCTCTCCTTCGTCGAGCGTGACAAAAACGACTCAAAACAGCGAATGATGCTTTATAGGTCAGAAAGCTCTCTAAATTAGTCTGCTTGAGCGAAGCGAAACAGACCTCGTGCTCCCGAAGCGAAACTCGGGAAGCGAAACTCGGGAAGCGAAACTCGGGTAGCTCAACGTTTGAGCGAATATACTTCGACCATGTGGTGCGGGTAGTATCGCATTTTTGCTTCTCTGAGGCCGCCGACGCCGAGGTCGCTCTCCCTGTTGATGTACTCCACCTCGCCAGCAAGAACCGCTGCAGTTTCCTCATTGATAGCCTTATAGATCCCTTCGCAGTCTGGCAGCCCTTTCTCGAAATGGATGAGCGCCGTATCCGCGTTGAGGAGTTCAAAGAGGGAGAAGGCGCCAATCTCTGAATCGACCCGGATCAAAAGGCCCCTCAGGGGAAGTTCGGAGAAATGCTCTACTGCATAGAGGGCTGCCTCTATTTCGTTGGCAAGGACTATATTTTTCTTGCACCCCTTCCACTCACACCACTTTTTCAGGAATTCCATCACCTCTTCCAGGTTTTGGGATGTTATCGGCTCGACAGTGTTCAGGCAATTTTTCCGGAACCTGTTGAGATGGCTGCGGATTTTGAGGTATTTCTTTCCCGGGAGTTCAGCAAGGTCGGCAGCTCTGTACACATACTCGAAGTTGTTCCGGTCCGGCACCAGCACGAGCCCGGGATCGAGCCCCTGCATCCACCTCGCAGTATCCGGATCGATGAGCACGAGGGGAGTATCGTCGCTCACATCCAGTGCCAGCCGTATAAGCGCACGCATAAGAGCAGGGTCCCGGGGGCCGATCGGCGGGTGGAACCGGGTAACTCCTTCGGTGGTGCACGAAATAATCACATTTCCGTTCACGTACGCGTACCTGTACGGTGTAAAATGGTTCCAGCAGACCATATTCGTGAACGTGTTGCTGCTGTGGGTTTGGGGGTAAAGCGCGTAATGACGCTCGAAAAAGCCCCTGTCGGTAAGAGTGACCGGTTTGAAATCTTCTTGACAAAGCATTTTAAACAAGACTCTGATTTGGCTTTAAATTTATTTGAATTAACAAAAACCATGTACGGCCAGTTAATTAATCTCCAAATAATAAAATTTTGCTAAATAATCTTTTATCCATTAGAATTTAAATGGATGAGGCTTGCTTCTATATTTACACTTACTTCTACAAATTACATTAAAATACTATCTTCAATCTAACAGGACTTACGCCCCTGAATAGTGAAATCGAGTAAATGAACCGCTTCAAACTTATTAGTATTATGTTAACTGATCAATTTAAAAAAAGTACTAAAATGGAAGGAATAAAAATGGCTGAAACTGAGATAAAACCCGGTTTGAATATCCGCACTGCACAAAAAGAGGACGCCTCTCTAATTCTTGAATTCATAAAAGGGATTGCCGAGTTCGAAAATCTCTCCTACCTGGTCACAGCCACCGAAGAGACCCTGACAGAGTCCCTGTTCGGGGAAAGGCCCTATGCCGAAGTTTTCTTTGCCGAACTCGATGGGGTGCCTGCGGGTTTTACGGTCTTTTTCCACAACTTCTCCACCTTTGTAGGAAAGCAGGGGCTCTATATTGAAGATATTTTTGTGAAACCCGAGTTCCGGGGAAAAGGAATCGGAAAAGCAATGTTTCTGCACTGCGTAAAGCTTGCAAAAGAAAGGAACTGCGGGAGAATGGAGTGGACAGTGCTTGACTGGAACCCTGCAAGGGAGTTCTACGAATACTTTGGGGCCGGGCCTGTTGACGGCTGGCACATTTACAGGATGGGTGCGGAAAAATTCGAAGATGCGCTTGAAAAATAAGCTTGAGAGAGTTTACTTACTCTCCTCTCCGCCCCTTTGATGCCCAGCTCTTGAAATATGACCCCCTTCCCCGATTACGCATCAGGGGTTCAGGTCGTGTCTTCTTGCTGGATAAAAGAGTGGTGTTCCAGGCGGTAGATTCTCTTTTCAAGGTTCTCTATTTGAGTCAGGATTTCTTCTCCTCCGGCTCCTTCCCCCAGTGCCGCAGCTTCAACTCCTTTCCCTCCCGATTTTTCAGCAAGTTCCTGGGCCATCTGCATGTACTTTTCTGCCTTCATGACCGGGAAGGTCTCGAACCTGCAGAGCCCTATAAATGGAAGGTTTGCAGCCGCATAAGCCTTCTCATCGTCAGCCTCATAAATCAGGAACATGCGGTAGCCTGTAAGGTCTACCCACTCGTCGATTACTTTCAAGCCCTTCGGGTATTCGTAGTTCATGTAGCAGTTCTTGACCTTTTCAGAGTCTTTCGGCTCCCAGGTTACGATATCCATCAATAACATTGTGCCTGACACCCCCTAGATTAAATATGGGTCCAAATCCTATTCAATCTAACTTGAAGCGGATTCAAAAATATATTTAGCAAAGTTTAGTATTGTTTCTCTTCAAATGGGCATAAACTTTCAGGAAGAAATGTTCAGAAAAAAAGGTTCGGAAAAAGACCTGAAATAGGATCTCTCCTGAAAAATCACGTAATTATCTGGAGAATTCCACCTTCCTGATCTAAAAGATAATCTTTTATGATACGGAGGCAATCATATTTTACAGAATTTTCGGTACGTTGCCGACCTGTCTATGGGGGAAAATTGTATGCAAATAACTCCATTTTTTGTGAGGGGCATAGCACACAGTTCATATATTCTTGCAGGGAAGCAAAGCTGTGCGGTCATTGACCCGCAAAGGGATATGGATGTCTATATCAAAGAGGCAAAATCCAGGGGCCTGAAAATTACTCACATCCTGGAGACCCATCTGCACGCAGATTTTGTCTCCGGGCATATGGATCTTGCTGAGCTTACGGGAGCACCTATCTACGCCCCGAAAGCTGCTAACTGTGAGTTTGAACATGTAGGGCTCGTTGAAGGGAATACGTTTGAAATCGAGGACACGATTGTAAGGATACTGGAAACGCCGGGGCATACCCCTGAACACATCTGCTATGTGGTTTCGGAGACTTCCCGAGGTCCTGATCCGGCTGCTGTTTTTTGCGGGGATGTACTTTTTGTCGGGGATGTGGGCAGACCAGACCTTTTCCCCGGAAAAGCCAGGGAACTGGCTTCCATGCTTTACGACAGCCTGCACAAAAAACTGCTTTCCCTTCCCGACTCCTGTGAGGTCTATCCTGCACATGGGGAAGGCTCTCTCTGCGGAAGGGCTATGGGAGCCAAACGTTCGAGTACAATCGGATATGAACGCAAATACAACTATGCTCTCCGGATCCCTGATAGGGAAGGGTTCATAGAAAACCTTACAACAAATATGCCTCCCGCGCCGGACCATTTTAGCCGTTGCACCGAAGTCAACCGGAAAGGGCCCACAAAACTCAAAGAAATTCCGCCTCTCAGGGAGATCCCCCCGGGGGAGTTTTTCAAATTTGCCGGAAGGGGGGATACAGCAATTCTTGACACCCGCCATTACGAAAGTTTCGGAGGAGAGCATGTCCCCGGTTCCTGGTGTATCGACCTCCGGAGCAACTTTGCTACCTACGCAGGCTGGCTCCTGCCTCCGGATAAGCAGATCCTGCTCGTCTCAGATAGTGAGGAAAATGCAAGGAAATCTGCGGTCTGGCTGTGCAGGGTTGGGCTTGACAGTATTGTCGGTTTTCTGTCAGGGGAAATGTTTGCCTGGGTAACTGCCGGATTAAGGGCCGCCCATGTGCCACAGCTATCGATTCCTGAGCTCTATGAAGGGGTCCAAAGTAAAAACCCTCCTGTAATTTTAGATGTCAGGGTTCCTTCCGAGTATGAGAGTTTCCATATAGAACATGCAGTAAATATTCCGGTTCAGGAACTGAGGGAAAGGCACATGGAACTTGACCCTGAAGCCGAATATGCAGTAATTTGCAGCACAGGCCACAGGTCAGGTATGGGGTGCAGCATTCTCAAAAAACACGGATTTTCCAGGGTGAATAACACTGCAGGCGGAATGACCGGATACAACGCTGCGGGTTTCGGACCTGAGTGTCCGATGTGTGCTCTTTCCTGGGCTGGAAAAGCAGGCCGGAAAGAGGCAGAGGTCTTCCAGAAAGTGAAGAATATATGAGCGTTATTTCCTTTATTAAGCCGCTCTTCCCGGTTCCTGTGGCGTCTGATGAAGAACTTTCTGAGACTTCCCTGCCGCGTATCCTGTAATTTTTGAGGGCAGGGCATCTGTTGAACTGTATAGCAAGTTAAAGGGCAAGCTCCTGAAAATAATAATTCATGGACTCCGGATTTTACCGGATGGTTTTAATTAATTCTCTCAATTGCGTTTTTTTCTTGTTTTTCCTCCTCAGGGAGGCTCACCGGAAGGTTTGAAGATCTCTTGATTCCGAATACTTCAGTCCTGTTTTTATTTCCTTTCCGATATTTACCTGTCACTTTTAGAATTAATATAAGGGGCTGAAAATAAATAAAACTGTCTAAAAATTAACGGGCGTGGTAGATAAATATTTATAATAAGTATAAGTAGTTTATAATGAGGTAAAAACAAAAAAGAACTTTATAGTGGGGGAAGACATAATGAAAATTAGAGTAGTTAGTTCCAGGGAAGAAATTTTTACACTTAACCCTAATGAGCGCGTTGTTCATCTTGCCTTCAGGCCTTCGAACAAGGACATCTTTGCACTGGTGGAAACCTGTCCGAAGATTGAGGTAATACAGCTTCCTAAATCTTACAGGCGCACAGTCTCAAAGTCCATAGAAATGTTCCTTGAGATGCAGAGAATCCAGCTTATCGAAGGAGATGTCTGGGGGCACAGGAAAGACATTAATGAATATTACAGTATCCCGTCCTCAGTGATTGAAAAGATAAGAGAACTGAAGATGGAGGGTACACCTGCTGAGAGAATCGAAGAAAAGGTTTCAAGGGAAAGCAAGCTGAACCCTGAAATGATTGCTTATATCCTGACCAAGGAAGCCCCTGCCTGAAAATCTTATCGGGACAGGATTTTCCTACAGGATTTTCCTACAGGATTTTCCTACAGGATTTTCGTATCCTCTTCAATGCAGATAAGGTAATGTTGAAATATTCAAAATTTTTCAAGAACCCTTGTTTGCGATACAATCTCCAGCTTAAAACTTTAAGTTTAAGGACTCTGGAAGGTACCCTGACTTGAGATAATAGTGAACATCTATCTAGCGAAAGCTATCAGGTCAGGGGGACTCCGGGGAGACTCCATCAGTTTTTCCTGTAAATGTTTAATTTTCAAAAATCTTTTTTAGGAGCAATAAGGGCTAATCCCCGCCATTTTAATGGTGGGATACAACCCGTCAACTTCGACACGTCAACTTCAACATAGTAATATTTATTTAACAGTTTTTTATAGTTTTTCTGAATCAAGTTTAAACTTTTTGCGAATGTTTTATCTAATTAATCCGGACTTATTAAAAGACTCTGCTTTTTTCCCAGGTAAGTTGGGCGAGGGAAGGTAATAACTTATATATTTTAGGCGGCTGTAATCTTTTTAGTCTTACCTGTAATTTTTTTTAGTTATTATAACACTAATAGGAGACTGAAGGGTGAAACTGGAACTTATAGAGCTGATTTTTCTTTCCGATAAGCGAAAAAAGTTATTGCTTTTTCTGAAAAGTGGACCCAAAAATATGGATGAAATTACGGAAGCCCTTCAGGCAACTTCCACTTCCATCCTTCCCCAGATTAAAAAATTAAAAGATATGTCCCTGGTTGTTCAGGAGGACAAAACCTATATTCTTTCTCTGATAGGAAAGGTTCTCGTTGAAAAAATGCAGCCCCTTGTCAGCACTATAGAACTTTTTGAAGATAACTTTGAGTACTGGTCGGAAAAGGACCTGCAGGGGACACCTTCTTCTTTTCGGAAGAGGCTGGGAGAACTTGGTAAATGTAAATTGATCCAGCCTGACATGGACCGCATGTTCGAACTCGACCCGGAAGTTGTGGAAAATCTGTCCAAGTCCAGCCATGTTCTTGAAGCCATAGCCTACTTTCATCAGCCTATGATTTATCTCTGCCAGGAGCTTGCAAAAAAGGGAGTTGAATTCTCTTTTCTAATGTCGGAGTCCGTTCTTCAGCGGTACTATACTGACTATATGGAGGACTTCCGAATTATGATGTCTCTTGATAATGTGAAATTTTTCCGGTATTCGGGAGAACTGAAGATTGCAAATCTTGCCGTTAGTGATAAGTTTTTCCTGATATCTCTTTTCCCGAAGAATCAGAAGCACTTTGAAAGAGAGAGCCTTATATGCTACGAACCCTCTTCCAGGCACCTGGGTACCGAACTTTTCAACGAGCTACTGCTGGATTCGACCCCTGTTACTGAAATTCCCCCGGAATAATTAAAACTCTGGCCATAAAAATATACTGTACAGGACTACTTATACAAATACCTCTACTACTTATACAAATACCTCTACTACTTATACAAATACCTCTACTACTTATACAAATACCTCTACTACTTATGCAAATACTTTATACCGAAAAACTCGGCATAGAAACATTGTAAATCCTTTCAAACAGGAGGTAGTATCATAATAGGTTTTTACGAACAGAGGGCAGCCTACGGTAAACAAATAAGATTGCTTAATTTTGCAGGTCTGTTGCTTATCCTGGTATTTTACATGTTTTCTCTCACAGGGCTTTTTGGCTTTGGTACTGATCCTGAGGAAAAGTACGCTCTGCCTCTTATCCTTCTCATTTACCTTGCTGCAATGTGGAGCTTTTTTGGCATGAGATTCCTGATAACTTCCGATAGCGTGGTTGCAGTTTTTCCACCATTCAGGTACAACATTCCCTTTTCAGATATCAGCTCTGTGGAGATCATGGACAAATTCCCCTGGTATATGGGGTGGGGCGTCAGAATACAGGGGCGCAGGCTAATTTTTGCGGGAAAACACGCAAAAGCTGTAGCAATCAGAAAAGATAATGGTTTTTTCAGGACTGTTGTACTGGTTTCTGAAAGCCCTGATGAATTCAGGAAACGAGTGGAAATGGCCATGAAATAATTCAGGCCACTCATTTTTTAACAGTCCAGGCTGGTTTATTTTATTGCTGCTTTTGTTACTCTGCCTTTTTGCTTTTATGCTTCAGTTTTTCTGCAATGTCAATTCCGAGCCGTTTGCATTCCTGCAGGTCCTTGTCTGTGGGCTTATGAAGGATCCGGAGTACGGGGTCCACAACACTCATTCCCATTTCCCGCATTTTTTCGGCTATCAATATGGGTGCTTCTCCGCTCCACCCGTAAGACCCGAAAGCAGCTCCGATCTTGCCCTGTGGGCTTGTGGAAACAAGGGTTTCATCCATGAACTTTTCCATGGGCAGCAGCATTTTGTAGTAAAACGTCGAAGAGCCAACTGCAATTGCTTCTGCTTCATTGAGCTCTTCGGGCTTTACATCATAGAAACTGACAACCTTTACATCCACATTCTTTGACTCAATCCCGTTCCCTATTGCCTCGGCCATAGCTTTTGTATTCCCTGAGGTACTGAGATAAACTACTATTGCTTTCAACCTGTATCCCCCTAGCGATCTAATAAAGTCTGATAAAGTCTGATAATGCAAACCCCGGAAAAATGAGAGCAAAAACCGGCAGTTGCGTATCTAAAGCTCAGAGCTTGAAGGCGTAACCCTGGGGCTTTCCTCGCTCCCCAATCCAGCATTATTTATAAAAATTATTTTAAATAAGGGTTTCGTCGTCCTGATATAGTTCGAGCTTCAGATTGGTTGCCTTTATAAAAGGTCTGCCTCTATGCGGATAGGGGCTATATGGGTAACTACCTGGAGGGCAACGCTCTCGAGAAAATCGCGGACGTTCTGGGGAATCGTGTCCACAGTATGGGAAGCAAAGTTCAGGCTGCCTATTATCTCTCCCCTGTGCTTCATAGGGATTACTGCAACTGTAGTGATCTTTTCTTTCCTTAGCAGATCTGCCATCTCTTCAGCAAAAAAGTCCAGTTTATAAATGGGTTTCTCGATCCAGACCTGCTTTGCTTCCGGGGAGTCTGCCCTGTATGCAGAAACACTTTTCACAAATTCGGAGGAGAGCCCTCTGTGCGCCACCAGGTTAATCTGGTCCAGAAGCTCGTCTTTCAGGTATATGCCTCCGGCATCGATCTCTTTTATTTTCAGGCAGGCATCAAGGATACGGGAAAGCATGGTCTGGAGGTTCCAGGTGTTACTCAGGGACATCCCGAGTTCTCGCTGAATCTCGAGCATTTCCTGTGCTTCTTTTCTTTCGGTAACATCAACAATTATTCCTTGAAAGTGAACCGGGATACCCTCCTTATTTCGCTTGATATACGTTCTCTCTTCAACCCAGCGAATATTGCCATCTGCGGTGAAAATTCTATACTCCATCTCAAAAGAGTCACACCCTTCTCGAATTGAGTGTGCAAGGTTTTCAGAGACCGAATTGATGTCCTCTTTATGAATTATGTCTCCGTAAAGGATTCTACCCGATGTGAAGTCTTCTACAGTATATCCAAACTGCGTTACATTTTCTGAAACGAACTCTACAGGCCAGTTTTCCACAGTTTTCCACAGGAAAGCTACTGCTGAGCTTTTGTTGATTATCGTTTTCAGCAGTTTCTGCATTTCGAGAGATTTTCTCAGGGCTTCTTCAATTTTTTTCCGGGGGGTTATGTCCAGCACTATCCCCTGAAAACCGGTTACGTTTCCATCTCCTTCTCTCTGGATAAAAGTCCTTTCGTTTACCCAGCGCAGGTCTCCGGCTTTTGTAAAAATCCTGTATTCTGAATTAAAGCTTACTTCCCCTTTCTGGACGTGTCTTTCGAGTTCTTCTTCAACCTTTTTCAGGTCATCGGGATGTATTATCTTTCCGTACAGGATTTTCTGTGATAGAAAATCGTCAACTGTATATCCAAACTGTATCACATTCTCCGAGACAAAAGCTGCAGGCCAGTAGTTTTCATCCCTCCACAGAAATACCACTGCCGGGCTGTTGTTGATTATTGTTTTCAACAGTTTCTGAATCTTAAGGACTTTATCCAGTTTTTCTTCACTTTTCTTCCGCTCGGTAATGTCGAGAACCACTCCCTGAAAGTGGGTTACCTCTCCTTCCGGGTTTCTCTGGATGAAGGTCCTTTCGTTTACCCAGCGCAGGTCTCCGGCTTTTGTAATTATCCTGTATTCCATATTGAAATCCGGAGCTCCATTCTTAATTCTTTTTTCAAGTTCCTCTTCAACTTTTCCAAGGTCATTAGGGTGTATAATGTCCCCGTACAGTACCCTGCCCGAGATAAAATCCTCTACCGTATACCCAAAGTTCCCCACATTTTTGGAAACAAATTCCGCAGGCCACTTTTCTTCGTTTTTCCAGAGAAATACCACTGCAGGGCTGTTATTGATTATAGTTTTCAGGGCTTCTTCTCTTTCCAGAGCTGCATGAAGAGCTTTTCCCCTTTCGCCATTTGCAGCATCTGCTACATGGGGATAAGTATCCGGTTCTTCTCTGTTTTCAGAAGTCTCGCTGTCCATTATCTTCTAACCGCCTGCACAGGGATGTTTTCAATAGCTTCTTCCGGGATAATGCGTTGGAAACTGTCGGTATGCCTGATCGCAAATTCGTCTGCATTCGAATTTACCGATCTGTAGATTTGCCGTCGACAAGTTTGCCTGTAATTTTCTGTCCGCTTTCTATTCTATAATTGTGTTTTTATCGAATATCAGTCTTTTTGATCCCGGAATCTCTTTTTCCAGTTTAGCTGCACTCTGTAAAGTTGAAAACTATTCATTCATAAATCTCCTGGTTCTCTCAAAACTGTCTTTGCCAGCCAGTAGAACTCCATCACCACATCACCAAAAATGATCGGCTGGAGAAAACTGTGAACCCGCGTGATCTGAAATAAAACTGTGGGTTTTAAAAGAAAGGAAAAAGAAAGGAAAAAGAAAGGAAAAAGGATGTATAAGTGAGAAAAATAATCTGGTGAACGGGTGCGACCCTGTTGTAGTTAAATTTTTTGTGGTGTGTTGCTTGGATGTGATCTTGTAGATGTAGTTTTTTGTGGTGTGTTGCTTGGATGTGATCTTATAGATGTAGTCCAGGGCAGATCCGTTCACTATGCTAAATTCAAAATCCCTGACCGGCTATATAAATATTTGGATACTATTATATAAATTGCCTTTTTGTGATATTATCTCTCGGTTTTAATGGTTCAAACGGAGATTTTTTTCCAGATTTTATCCTTCTATTGCCAGAAGGCAGGTATCATTCTTTCCAGAAAACACTTTTACCGATGTTTTTTGCTCCATCCTTCTTCAGTTGCCGTTTTCTGAACTTTTATTACCAACCCTTCTATAAGTTTTATAGATTTTCAGTATTTTTCTCTGTGACTTTTTTACAGCTTTTTCTTCCCCAACCTGTTTATACTATGAAGTTTTTTCCTATCTATACATTATAACGAATTACACTGATAGTTTTCAATATCGAGATCATAAGGAGACTTGCAATGAGAAGCGACATCATCAAAGAGGGGCCTGAACGCGCCGCCAACCGTTCCCTCCTCAAAGCAACGGGGGTTACGGATTCTGAAATGAAGAAGCCGTTCATAGCAGTTGTTAATTCCTGGAATGACATCATTCCTGGCCACATTCACCTGAATAAACTTGCTGAGGCTGTGAAAGCCGGAATCAGGAATGCTGGGGGAGTTCCTTTTGAGTTCCATACCATAGGGGTCTGCGACGGGATTGCAATGGGGCATGAGGGTATGAAATATTCCCTCCCAAGCAGGGAGGTTATAGAGGACACGATCGAACTGATGGTCAGAGCCCACCAGTTTGACGGTATGGTCCTAATCCCTACCTGTGATAAGATCGTACCAGGACACCTTATGGCAGCAGGCAGGCTTGATATCCCTGCCATTGTTGTGACCGGAGGGCCAATGCTTCCGGGATACGTGGACGATAAATACACTGACCTTATCTCAGTCTTTGAAGGGGTCGGAGCCTACAGGGCAGGCAAAATTTCCGAAGCCGAGCTTAAAAGGCTTGAAGATCTTTCCTGTGCAGGGGCAGGGTCCTGTGCCGGAATGTTTACTGCAAACACAATGGCGTGCATGACTGAAGCCCTCGGGCTGAGCCTTCCTGGCTGCGCAACTGCCCATGCGGTGGATGCAAAAAAGACGCGCATTGCCAAGGAATCCGGAGAGCGCATTGTAGAGCTTGTAAAAGAGAACATCACCCCAAGAAAGATTGTTACTCAAAGGTCCTTTGAGAACGCCATAATGGTTGATATGGCAGTCGGAGGAAGCACAAATACTACCCTGCACCTTCCTGCCCTTGCCCATGAGTTCGGGCTTGAGCTGCCCCTTGAGGCCTTCGACGAATTGAGCAGGACAACCCCCCATCTGATTTCCCTCAGACCCGGCGGCCCGAATTTCATGCTGCACTTTGACAGGGCAGGCGGGGTCGAGGCAGTCATGCAGAGGCTTGCTTCAAAACTCCACCTTGACCAGCTTACAGTTAACGGTAAAACTATCGGGGAAAACCTGAATGAGCTTGACATAGTTAACCCGAAGCTGAATAAGGAGATCATTACAACCCTTGAGAATCCAGTCCATGCCGAAGGAGGAATTGTAGTTCTCAAAGGCAGCCTTGCCCCTGATGGCTCGGTTGTAAAGCAAACCGCAGTTGACCCCAGGATGCGTGTCCATACAGGCCCTGCAAGAGTGTATGATTGTGAAGAAGACGCCATGCAGAGCATTCTTGCAGGGGATGTGAAGCCCGGAGACATTATCGTTATCCGTTATGAAGGCCCCAAAGGAGGACCCGGAATGCGCGAAATGCTTGCAGCCACAGCCGCAATTGGAGGTATGGGTCTGCTCGAGTCCGTGGCTCTGATCACTGATGGGCGTTTCTCTGGAGGGACTCGCGGACCATGTATAGGGCACGTCTCTCCTGAAGCCAGTGAAGGGGGACCAATAGGTCTCGTAAAAGAGGGGGACCTTATAGAAATCAACATTCCTGAAAGGGTCCTGAACCTGAAAGTCTCTGAAGAAGAGCTCCAGAAGCGGAAAGCTGCCTTTGTGCCCCCGAAAAAGGAAGTCACAGGTTACCTTGCCAGGTACCAGCGTTCCGTCCATTCCGCAAACACTGGCGGGATAGTGGACTGAAACCGTTTAATACTCTATTTTCAAGGAGGTCTTTTCCTCCTTTTTCTTCTTTGTTTGGATTCAGGTATTTTCTTTCAGGATTTCATTGTTTTCCCTATCTTTGACCTGCACCTGCTGGAAGAGCATCCTTAGAAGTATCCAGATACAGCCCTCCGGGAAACGTTTATAGTGCCCCAAAACTATCTTTTATGCAGCCTTAATTACTCAAAACCATTTATTCAGAACCATTTATTCAAAACCATTTACTCAAAACTATTTTTTTATTGAGAAATTCAGGAGGCTGAAATTCTGGAAGTAGAGGGTTTATGTTCAATCTGCGGGCGCCCGGCTAAACTTCATACCTGCCATTTATGCGGAAAACTTGTATGCGACCAGTGTATGGACCGTAGAAAAGGTGTCTGTGTCAGGTGTGCAGGTGGGAGGGAAGGTTCTGCACCAGGTTCAGGGGACACCGGGTTATTTAAGTAAATCAATCAAAAGTAAATCAATCAAAAGTAAATAAATCAAAAGTAAATCAATCAAAAGTAAATAAGTCAAAAAAATAGATTTTCGAAAGGAGTAGCCTGAAATCTTGACGTTTTTCCGGCTTACAAGCTTACTCATATTAGCTTACGCTTACCAGCCGTGGATTTCTCCTTCAGGTTCATCCTCATCAAGGTAAAAACGAAACTCTTTTTTTTCGGTATCTTCCACGAACACAAACTTCTCTTCAACCCCCACTTTAGCAAAAGAAAGGGCGTCATCCCCGTCCCTTACAGCCGGCAGGATGTCTACATCTACATGGTCATAGATCTCGCTCTCCGGCAGAAATGCTGTGATGATGAACCAGTCAATGTCCCCTGCATAATCCTTACTTACATAGCGGCTCTGGTCAGGTGGAATTTTGGTAGCTTTCTGGTGCATCTGGGCTCCGTCAGCCCTGTAAGCTACAAAACGGACGGTATGTCTTGTTTTATTTTTGATTATAGCCAGTATCTCACTCCCCTATCTTTTAAATTTTTTAAAATAACCCCATTTCAAGGAAATTTATATTATGGATTAAATTCTGCCGAGTAAATACTTTTGGAAGCAGAGTTTCTGAAAAGTGTTTTGTTGCTTAAAAGTGGATGCCGTTTTCACCTGTTAATAAATTATTAATGACATGGATGTTAATTGCAAGTTAAAGTCTACTAAAGCCATAGATGTTAACTTTGAATGGAAATCTTCTGGATAAAAGCTGGAAATGAAACCCGAAAATGAAACCCGAAAATGAAACCCGAAAATGAAACCCGAAAATGGGGGTCTGAAAACAGGAGTCTGAAAATGTGGGTCTGAAAATGACTGAAAACAGGACTCTGATAATAAGGGTTGAAGTGAAATAAGGGTTAAAATAGGGCTGGAAGCAAGAAGCTCTACGAATCAAATTTTTAAAAGGCAACCCGAAGGCTGCCATAATTTCGCTTAAACTGGTGGTTTCTTAAATAGTAAAAGGCGAAACCTGCAGTTTTGAAGAAATCAGACCAGCAGGTTAATCGGGTGCCTGGCTGCAGGTTCGATATCAAGGTCAGCTACTGACTCTGCAATCATTATGTCGCTCATGGCAGCCATGGGAAAAACGTATGGGGCATATTCTATGGGGCCGTAGAGAATAAAATCCCCGCCTGCCGCCTGTTGCAGGCAGGTTGAGCCTATATCGCAGATTTTATACAGGACCGGGTCTTTTTCTTTCTGCCGGGTCAGCCAGTTCCAGGCTGAGGGAGCGTTATGAATTCCAGAGCCTGTAGGATGCCCCCATTTTGCTTTTGCGGTAATGGTCATTCGGAGAGCTATTCCGGCCCCGTTTCCCATAGGGGTGATGCTCGGGTCGATAAGCTTGTTAACTATTCCACACCTGTCTGCAATTGAGAGAAGGCCCTCTTCTAACAGGCCTGCACCTGTTTCGAGCATTTCCATCCTGCCCTGGAGGGAGGAGTCCATTGCATTAAAACCCAGGATAATAGAACTGTCAATATCGGACTGCGCAAGAGCTTCTATTTCAGAAGCATTTATGCTCATGTTTATGGAGTTATAGACTGCTCTATCTGCAAGCCCTATTTCACTCACATACTGTGCTGCATGTGCACGCACGGTCCCTTCGGGGGAATCGATGAGAAAAGGAGAATCCGAGATCTCTGCAATAAAATCAATATAGTGCATGATGCTTTCGTTGGTAGTGCCAAAGATATGGACTATATGGGGATTTCCGGTAGTATCCGAACTCGACTCCTGCAGGTTTACGAGTTTTTCGGCAGCGGCCCTATCAAAAAGTCCTTTTGCCGCGTCTTCTACGATTTCGTGTTTATTATAAAAAATAGTCCCTGCAAGTACGGTAGGTAGTTCTCCAGGCTGTCCGCCTACCTTTACCCCCGCAATGTTAACAATTTCCTGTTCTTTCTGGAACTTAAACATCTTTACGCCCTCAAAATCCACACTTTTCAAAATTCACTTACTTCTTATGATCAATTCACTTACTTCTTATGATTAATTCACTTACTTCTTATGATTAATTCACTTATTTCTTATGATTAATTCACTTACTTCTTATGGTTTCAGGATTCGAATTGAATCTCTTAATTATGAAACATCCATATAAAACATACTAATTCTAAATATATTTTCAAATCAATATATCCCCGGATTGAAGGATCAAAGGCTTTCTGCCAGGCAGATAATTCCTGCCATTGAATCCATTACGAATTCTCCTGAGATTATTACATCCCCTGAAGTGGGAACTGCAAAAGAGGACTGCCTCTTTTTCGGGGCACAGACAACCATGGGCTCTTCAGGGTATGCTTCTTCCCTGTCCTTATAATCTTCAACGAGCTTCCGGATCTCTTCAGGGTCGTTTAACCCTATTCTGTCCAGGAGTGTAACCTGCTGCTGGAAACGGTCGACTGCGTCTCTGGAGATATTTTCTATAAAGGGAATTGCACCCTGCGAACCTATAATCCTGCCTTTTTCGTCGATCCCATTTGCGTGGATTGCAAGCAGGGAGTGGCCTGCCAGATGTCCCCTTGACTCGGTCCCGCAGATCAGGACATACCGGATATTGGAGTTTGAAATTACATTTACAATTATTTTTTCGACGCCCAGGTTTTCGGTCTTTGAACTCCCCCAGATGGCAGCATCAGGGCAGGCATCAAAGTGGCTTGCAAGGGTTACGACTGCGATCCTGGAATCCGGTTTTCCTGTGACGTAGTCCCCTTTTAAAGGGGGCCAGCTTTCTGCAATGGTCTTCAGTGAATCACCTTTTTTCTTTCCTTGTGAAGGTAGGATAGTGCACTTGCAAGCATGATGGCTTTTGTGAAATGCCCGCCTACCCTTGACGTGTCTACAAACACATAATCGTCCATTAATACCGGAGCTCCGAGTCCGTCACCTCCGCCAAGGAAGGCAATGGTCCGGAAAATAAGGTTGCCGGATATCCCGTCAGGGGCAATAATGAAGTTCGATTCCTTTATGGCGTCTTCAATAAGAATTGTATAGTGTCTGGCATTAATCCCGAGTTCCAGAGCTCTTCCTGTTACAAACTCCCCATCTGCGAGGGTTCTGTCCACGCGCCTGTCCCTTCCTATATCTCCCATCCTGCCTCCGGAAAGCACTCCTACTACGGGCTCGACTCCCAGCCTCCTTATATGCTCTGCACCAAGGGTAATCATACGGAGCTTATCTGCGATCGTGTTTCCTTCATCGATTCCAACAGGGGCGAGGAAGAAAGGTGTGCCGTCCGCTGTCAGAAGGAGGGCAAGTCTGCAAACCCTTTTCATGCCAAGGGCTTCTTTCAGGTTTGAGATCGTTCCTGATGCCTTTGCAGTGCCTCTTATAGCTGCATCCACCTTTCTTGAAACCAGGAGTTCCGAAAGGACTTTTTCGGGGTCGTCGGTATCCACAACCTCAAGTTCAGTCCCGATCTCGTCAATTTCTTTTTTGTTCCCTACAAGGACAACCTGTGCATATCCCAGTTCCTGGGCTTTCCAGGCACTCTCAAGAGTTTTGGGATTCGGTTCCCTTATTCCCATAGCTACCCTTGCCCTGTTCGTCCGGGCTCTTGCTTCGATAGCTTCAAGGAGGGCGTACATGCCGTTCTTTTCCATATCCATCCAGACTTTTATGTAAGATTTGAAGTAGTTCAAAGAAAAACAAACACACACATTAATTAATTTTGCCCTTCCCGAGTTGCGCCACCCGAATTGCGCCTCGGGATCACAGGAAATCGGAGATTTCCTGGGAGTTGCGATGTAATCGCAACAGTACGCGGTCCTTTTCGCTGCGCTCAAGAGGACTACTTGATGGGCAATTAACATTGTTTAGGTAGGAGGACTGAATTATAAGTTATGCTTTATTCTAAAAAGGGGTGCCGGGAATAATTGTAGGAGTACATGCGGGGAACTTGTCCAAAAAATTAGAACATATAAAGTTAATAATGAGTTCCTTTTTTATTGGTATGGTTTAAGATGATGTCGGCGATCGAATGGGCTGAAAAATACCGCCCCCGGACCCTTGGAGATGTCGTGGGGAACAAGAAGGCAGTGCAGGATTTCAGGGCATGGGCTGAGGAATGGCAATCCGGGATCCCTGAGAGAAGGGCAGTTATTCTCTATGGACCTGCAGGGATAGGGAAGACTTCAAGTGCTCATGCACTTGGCAGGGATCTGGACTGGGAGGTTATTGAACTCAATGCAAGCGACCAGAGGACTGCAGGTGTTATTGAGAAGGTTGCTGGCTCTGCAGCGTCAATGAATACGTTTTTTGGTGGAAAGCGTCTTATTATCCTTGATGAGGCGGACAATATACATGGGACTTCGGACAGGGGCGGAATGAGGGCTATTGCCGGGATCATAAAGGCCACACTCCAGCCGATCGTGCTTATTGCAAATGACATTTACGGGTTAACACCCACAATCAGGAACCTGTGCCTGGAAATTAAGTTCGGGTCCGTGCAGAGCCGTTCAATGGTCCCTGCTTTGAAGAAGGTTTGTGAGGCTGAGGGAATTTATTGTAGCTCGGAAGCTGTCCTGCAGATTGCAGAAAATGCGGGTGGAGACTTCAGGAGCGCCATGAATGACCTCCAGGCTGCAGCGAGCGGGAAAGAAGCGCTTGAAGTTGAGGATATCGGTACTGCAGGCAGGGATGTCAAGGAGAACATCTTTAAGGCGATGCAGAAGATCTTTAAAAGCACTGACTGTAAAAGGGCTCTTGAATCTGCACGCGGGCTTGATGAAAGCCCTGAAGATCTCGTGCACTGGATCGATGAAAACCTGCCTATCCAGTATGCCCGTAAGGACGGTGACCTCGAAGATATAAGGACGGGTTTTGAATATATTTCAAAGGCTGACCTTTATCTGGGGCGTGTAAAAAAGCGCCAGAATTACAGGATGTGGAGGTATGCCAGCATGCTTATGGTCTGCGGGGCTGCCCTTTCAAAGACAAGACCGTATCCCGGCTTTATCAAATACCAGCAGCCTTCACTCTGGAGAAGGCTCGGGCAGACGCGGTCGAAGCGGGACATGCGGGACAATATTGCTTCAAAAATCGGGGAGCACAGCTTTGAATCAATGCATTATTCGAGGAACAACCTTCTAGGGTTTTACTCGCGAATGCTGAAGGATGAGGGATCTGCAGTTGAAGTTACTGCAAATCTCGGGCTTGAGCTTGAAGAGCTGATGTACCTCTCAGGAAGCGCAAAGGCAAGTAAAAAACTGCAGAAAATTTACGACGACGCGCAGAAACTTCTTGATGAAAGAAAAGATAAAACCGAAGAACCGGAATTTTTTAAGGCTCCTGCTCCTACAGTAGACAATAAGCAGAGAACCCTCAGCTGCCCTGTTATAATTTCGGAGGACGAAAAGGAGACTCAAAAGGAGACTCAAAAGGAGGCTCAAAAGGAGGCTCAAAAGGAGGCTCAAAAGGAGGCTCAAAAGGAGACTCAAAAGGAGGTTCCCGCCTGCAAATCTGAAGCTTCTGATTCTCATCCTTCGGAAGACAAGCAGAAAACCCTTATCATGGGATTTGACACACCGCCGGAGATTCCCGAAAAAAAAGAGACTTCAGGAAAGATACTGCCTGGTGGGCCGGAACCTGTAGATAATAATTTATTTTCTTTTTCCGTCCCCTTGCCTGAAAATAAATCCCTTTCTGAATCTGTAGAGAAGAAAGCTTCTCCTATACCTTCAAAAAAGAAAGTTCCGACTAACAGCGACCTGTCAAAACAAAGTATATCTGACGAAGCTTCGCCCTCCGCAGGCACTCAGGATAATACAGGAGAAGTTTTGAAAAAAGCTGAGCCTAAAACCCAGAAAACACTTTTCGACTTTTAAATTTTTTAGAGCGCAAATCGTTCATTTTTTTCCATTCTGGATTCCCCAATCCAGAAAAATTCTTCTTTATTTTCCTTAAACTTTTTCTAAATCTTCAGGTTTTCTGACAGTCGGTTTATGTATGCCGCATTTTCGTACTTTACCTCGTTCAGTTTCAAAAGATGACGATATATGTTTTTTGTGGGTTTGACAGCATGTGTATTTGAAACTATTATACACAAATAAGCAACCATACACAAATAAGCAACCATACACAAATAAACAATCCGACTAAACAAATACACAATCCTCGCTGCTGCAAAAGAGGAACTGAGGTTTTATGTGAGCGGAACCAACTGGGTTGACTTTGAATTAAAGAAGAAGTTGTTGGTGTGTTTGGGAAGTTTGGATTGGAATCCGCTCACAAATGCAAGTATACAACTTTAGTTATAAATACTTATTTAATATATTTAGTATATTCTCTTACCTACCTGATTTAATGTTTCTTTACATGTAAAACTCTTTTTGTTTTATTATTTCGAGTTACAGTTATTTCAAAAGGTTCCCAGGAATTAAACCTGTAATCCGTATGATAACAGTTAAGATTAGTTAAGATAAGTTGAGATAAATTGCGATAAATTGAGAGAAGTTGAGATAAATTGAGATAAATTGAGATAAATTGAGATAAGTTGAAATTCTGCAGGTCTAATTGAGGTAACATATGGTAAAGTTGAGACAAGTCTGAAAAAAGTTAAGAAATGTTAAGATTATAATATTATTTTTAAATAAAGTTGAGAAAAAAAAGCCGTGAGAAAAGTTTGTGAGCGGGCTTGGGGAGTTGGGGGAATAGTTGGGGGAATAGTTGGGGGATATGGGTTTGGGGTTATACTATGGAAAAGAGGCCCGCTCACTTAGCATGAGTAATATTACATCCTATAAATAGCTTTCTATAATATGCATTATAATTTATAATTACAATTTTATAGTTCTTATTTTCTCAAACAGTTCTTCACAATAATGTTTTTCTGGAACCTGTGCAGTCAGATAATGGATCTCAGGGTTTTTAATAACACTGGAAGAAGCACGGATAAGAAGGAATAGCACTTACTTGATAGTCTGGTGGCGGCTCTCCTCACTGAAGAGGGCTGTTTGATTATTCAATTTCAGGACAAAAATATGTGCATTATTATCTTATTTCCGTGACAGCATTTCCATTATTATCTTATTTCCGTGACAGCATTTCCATTATTAATAGAGTTTAAAATAGAGTATTACCTGGTATTATCCTGAAATACGCCTGAATAACCCTGCAAAACTAGCTTGACTTCTAGAGTCATTTTTTACAAGCCTATCAATAGTATCCTGATAATAGTATCTTATTGACAGTATCCTGATGACAGCATTATATTATAAGATCACGTAAAAAGGTAGCAATAGAATTCTTATGAGCGGGTTGGGGAGTATGAATTGGGGTGTTGGGGGGTTGGGGTTATCTTACAAAAGAGAGACCCGCTCACATATTACACCATGTTAATCTCGTATAAATATATTTTGCTTGTATGAATTCTGATACAAAAAATACCGAAAGAATACCTGCAAAAGGCGGGGATTTTCATACTTTCAAAGCAGTAATTTTATATTTCCTTTTCAGTTGTTTCCAGTTGTTTTCAGTTGTTTCCAGTTGTTTTCAGTTGTTTCCAGTTATCTATCCGAAAGATGTAGGTCAATAACCCCAACTAAAGTGGGAGGCTTGTTTCGGCAAGCCTTGATTAATCAGTCAAAGTCTAATTGACTCCGTCGGATATGTCATGATACGTTTGGATGCTTCTTCAGTCCACTTCCCTATCATGTAGCATCAAAAGTCCTGAGAGGTAGGGGGCGGTGTGTTACATACGATAAGCATTTCCAACATTGGCAAGAGGAGGCGGTTTTCCAGAACCGTGTTACCTGCTAAGGAAATTCGTTTCCAAAGCAGAGTGGAGAAATCCAATAAAGTGGAAGGAATGCCAGAAAGTTGATTGTATTCCTTCCTCACTGAAGTAACGGGCATCCTGCCTTAGAGATCGTGAAATTATATGTGTATATAAATACCATCAGTTTAAATAAACTTACAATCCCTTTTCCGAACAAAAGACATATATATTACTAGTGACTTGTTGACTCTGCATTTCAAGCAATTGCTTGTAAAGCAAGCATCTAAGAAATGCGACTTATAGCAAACTGGGCTCGTGGTCTAGTCGGTCATGACATCGCCTTTACACGGCGGGGATCCTGAGTTCGAATCTCAGCGGGCCCACTCTCTGTTTCTTCCTTCTTTTCTGATTTAGAGGTTTTATAGACCTCCTTTTCTAAAGCTTCTATTCTTGCTTCAAGGTCAGATTTCACTTCTGATTGTGTAACTTTAAGTTCACAGTTCAGCTCTTCATCCAAAGAAATCACATAAACAGGCTTACCGTTTAATTCCGTTTTGAAAACATAAGCTGTTTCTCCGGCAAGGTTTATTTCAGATTGTGGGAGCCTTACTAAAGGATATGTAATCTCTGGTTTAACCCTATGTTTCATAACTTTGGACTTACCTAAAAGCTTCATTCTTCCACCTCTATAATATCAAACAAAAGGTTACTAAATATTTATGTAACTTTGCATTTTTTGATATATGATTAGAATTTGGAGGTGAAAAACTAATTTTTAACAACCAAGCCTATTGATAGTTAGGTATCAATCTGTATGGTCAGACACCCGTTCCCTGCGGTCACTCCAACGCACAACCTACAGGGTAAGGGCTGGAAAGTGTCGGATAAGTGCCGGGAAGAGGGAGTCAATAAACTCCACACTTCCAGAAGTTCGGGCAGTCCTCACAGCCTATAAAGTTGTTAACCTTCTCATAAACAGTGTGGCAGGGTATAGGGGGATAATCCTTTTTCATTATCTGCCCGATGTGGTACAGGGTTTTTTCTTTGTTATAGTCCGGCTGAGTTTCAAAGAACTTGCAGATATCTCCGGGTTGCATCCCTGCGCTTATTAGCTCCCTTGCTATGAATAAGCGGGTGAAGTTTCCTGCATCTCCCTTACCGTGTAACAGCATCTTAGAAGCTGTTAAAACGCAGGGCTTAACCTTGTACTCTCCTATGCTTACGGTGCTTACTGAGGGATTCTCTGTGGTTCTGGCGGCTTTCTTCCGGGCTTTCTTTGCTTCGTCTACATAAGCCTTGTAACCTGAAATATCAATGAATTTTATCTCAAGGTTTGAAATCTTCCGAAGAAACTTTCCTTCCTGCATTATCTTTGATTTCTGCCCGCTTTTGATTCCGAGGGGAAGCTTAACAAAGTTCCCGAACTCGTCCGGGTTTATGTGCTCCTGCTTCGGGAATACCTCTATATCTGTGTTCGGTTTATATCCCAATTCCCTTATAATGTCCCTGCCAAAAGCATAAGCGGCAGACGCATCAACCGGCTTAAGGAATATCCAGAAGTGGTAAGAGTGTTCCCTTCCTGAAAGTTCCAGAACAAAAGGAATGTTCAACTTATTCAGGAATTCCTCAAGCTGTCCTTTCTGCTTCTCTGCTTCCTCTATACAGGCTTTTATCTCTTCCTTTGTTGCTTCCGGCTTAGGGTGTGCATCCACATCGAAACATAACCATTTTACAAGATTGGTCTTGTTGTCGATCTGGTAGCCTCCTATAGTCATTTTCCCGGAAAGGTGGTCTTTAATGTCTTTGCTGGAAATGCTCTTTTTTACATCAAAATATCGAGTTGTTACAGGGTTATAAAGTTTATAAAGATCTTCCCTGTTAATGATTAATTTAAGGAATTCCTCGTTAACTGTGTAAACTTTGCTCTCCAAATCGGAAAAACCGTCTATAATATTACATAGACGGTTCTTTGAATTTAGAAAGACTTTTTTAGACAGTTTTCTATGATTTCCAGCATGTGTAAGCATCTCTTCAAAGTTTTTGCAGTGAATTGTTTTTGGTTGAGTAATTCCTGAACCTTCATATTCTATGGTTAATTTGTTCCTGCATCCGTTCCGGTGTTCCTCTATCCCGGTTATCTGCCTGTTAAATCCCCACTTAACACAGGCTCTTACATCGTCTATACAGCATCCAAGGGCGAATACTACAGAGGGGTTCTTTCCGTTTGGGTCTTTCACTCTGCTCCAAGCCTGCCATGTGTCGCAGTGTACCGACTCGTATAAAAGTTTTTTAGACTCTTCTACTGTTTCGGTGATTGAGTCGAAGGCGTTTAAGGGTTTGTTTGCTATTCCTATAGCAATCATTATTCGGGCTTCCGAGGTAACGCCGATAGTTTCCGAGCCTTTATAATAAATTACAGGGTGTGGTCTTCCTGCCTGCTTAAGTCCCCTCTCTATACTCCGGGCTTCCTCCTTGCTAAGTGCAATTATAAGTACTTCCTCTTCCTCGTAGGATTCCAGAATATCAATACATCGGCTGATAATCTCCGGGCGCATCTTATAGCGTGACCTGTCGCCTATGGCGTTGTATTTCTTGTTATCTGCAAGAATTAACATTTTCTCGTTGTTGTTTGTGGGGTCGCCATGTTGCCCGAATGTTGTTTTAAGGGGTGAAACCTTCCCCATAAAAAAGTCTGAATAGTCCTTACTGCAAAAAGTGGCAGTAGTTAATATTATTCGCCTGCCTTCTCCCTGCATGCTCATAGTAAATTTTCTTATAGTGTCCACATACAAGAAATCGAGAGCGGATACTTTTATCTGAATAATCCCTCTATCCTTGATAGCATTGATAGACAGCTTAAAGCTTTTCCCGATTGCGTTAAATTGGAGAAGGGCTTTAACTTCCTCCATACTTAGATTATAGTCCTCTCTGTGCTTCGTAAGCTCGATCAGTTCTTTAATAAAGCCTGCTGTTTCCTTTCCTCTTGCGTCTCTCTCCTGTCCTGTGAAAGCTGGATTCTGATAATCAAGGCTAAGGCGGTGATTCCAGTATTTCGGACTCTCCGCGCCTCCGAGGACTTCATGAACTTTTATCTTAAAAGTGTCGTCCTCTGCTATTGCTTTCATTTGCTCTATAACGTTCTTGATATATTCGAAGTCCTGACAGGCAGAGCTATATTTATTAAAGTCTGTCCTGTATCCGTTTTTACTATCATAGACTATGTATTCCTGTTGTCTTCCGTATTGGAGTTCGTGGACTTCATCGAGAATAATATTCCGGCTTCCCGCGATACTGTTTAATATCTTCTCTGCCGTTGTCCCTTCCCTGAACATAACTGCAAGCTGTAAGGCGGCGACCTTCGCATAAGTCAATACAAAACCGTCCGCGTTAGGTCTTCTTAGTGGGGCTGTAATCGGGCAGGTGTCGTAATGTTCGCAGTCCTCGCACTTGTCAGCAAGTGGCAGGTATTGAAGTTCCTTAAGGTCGGGGTATTCCTCGCATAGTTCCTGATTCTTAATACAGTTCATGTTAGATTTTACGTGTATAACATCGAGTCCCGGCTTCTCACAGAAGTTTATAGAGTCCCTTACAATCGTCTCATCTGCAATTTTGTTAGTAGGTACTATACAAGTAAACCGTTCTTTCCTGTTTCCTGACTCTGCATTTAAGGAAGTGGTCGCGCCTGCCCTTGTAGTTTTATATACCTCTATGTGTCCCTGTTGGAACATCTCGTATATTTCCCAAGCTGAAACCGTTCTCCTGTCCTGACTCTTCCGGGGACAGCCTTCTATAGGTTTCTGTGTTGGTTTTCTTTCACTTAATCTCTTCATTCTTATCTTTTTTTCCCGAAAACAAAGACAGAAGGCTCTCCACCAACAGCGAAAAGACTATATAGAATAGAGTAATAAATATTCCATTGTGAGATGGTTTTTAACTTACTCTTACTATTGAGTCAGTCAGCAGGAAGCAGTTTTAGGGTCGCCAAACTATAAAACTGTCTTCTGCCTTTGTTTTCTTTTCTTTTTCTTTTGTTACTCTCAGTTATATCTTCGTTATAAAATATTACTTTTAGTAATAATCGTTACTTCTTGACTTCTTTTAATTCTTCTGTTTGGTCTTATATGTGGTGCTTTCTTCCGGGGCTGGTCATAATTGTAATTATGGCAGTTCGGGCAGGTCTTCGGCGTTCTGTTTGCGAACCTCTGCGGCCAGGAGTAATTACAGTGTAAACATTTTTTCATTACTGGAGTTCTGTCTTCAGTCATCAAACTAATTAAACATTCAGGGCATAAAAAGTATATGCTCTTTTGAAAGAATTTAATACTCTGTGCATGTATAGCAATGTTAGAAATAGTTATCAAAATATAAAGTTTCTTTTACATTCTTTTAAACAGTTAGAAAAGAATTATTAAATTATATTAATATGCATGCCGTGACATTATAAAAGAGATAATTTAAATATATTGATACTGCTTCTATATTTGCTATTTACTTATCAGATAAGGTCTTAAAATCCTGCTTGGCTGTCAGTTGGGCAGGGTTTAGAGACATATATACACTGTCCCAGTTTAAACGAAGCCTTTAGGATTCTTTTAGGAAGCTTATAAGAATTTTGTTAAGCACTTCTCCTAGATTCGTTTCTCCTAGAATAATCACTGGATCAGTGTTTGATATAATTTAATCCATTTCTCAGCCTCTTAAACGTTTTAAAAAGGTTTATTTAAGGAAGGTAGTAAAATCTTGTTATTATCGGGAATATTTGTTTGAATTTAGAATGGTCTTAAAATTAACGGAGAGATTATTATTAAAACTGGCATAATTGTTATCGGTATGATAATTTGCACTCTAGCCTTAGGCGGGACTATCTATGCGATGGGAGTAGGAGGAGGAGGTGCGGCGGTAGATGTGTTAATGATTTCTCAACACGATGTATTTGGCCCACAACCTGAGAACATTACGCAAGATGTACAGGAAAGGGCCCAGCGGGTAGAAAACTCAGTGTATAATGCATTATCAGGTCAAATAGGAACTGAAGGAGTTAGTATAAGCATTGAAAGCGAGATAGTACGGTCTTCAGCATACAGCATTTCATATAAGGGAGACGATTTTGAAATCCATAAAAGATATAGAAACTTTTTAAGGGAAGCCAAGGACGTCGTTTCTATTACGGAAAGTGGTAATCTAACAAACCAAACAACCATCAATAAAATTGATAAAGAACTTGCTCAGATGGAAGAAGCAAAGCAAGAATTATACTAATTTTCTTTTTTTTCTTTTTTCCGTACTTCTCTCTTTTCCAGACAATTTCTGCAATCTGAAGTCTGAATAAAGGAAACTTATTTACTATTTTTATACAATACTATTTTACATCCTGCTTTCGGCAGGTCGACATAAAAATCCATTCTATATTTTTATTGATATCGTTTTTTTCAGAACTTTTGAAATTCAATTTAAATCAAATTTTGCTAAATGTTAACCATGATATCATTAATATATATTTATACTAAATTAGATAATTGGAAAATTTGATTACATATATAGTTCACATGACACTGATTTTTAAATTAACCTACAAAAAACAACACTCGAAAATGTTTAAATGTTGAGATGTGCTTACTGCCGAATGTAGGTTACATACCTGTTATTGACCAATTCAGCCGGATAAGTAAAGTCAAAACTATTACGCATTATTATTATTTGCGAAATAAAGAAACTGATCAGGATGATCATCAGAGGCAAACGGAAATATAGACTAAGATGGTTAGGTCTTGGTTAAAAGATCATCCGGTGAAAGATGTTAAAAGGCCTATACGTGAATTTGTTCCTTACAGTGTTCTGGAAAATGATTATGTAACGCTGTGTGTAGCTTATAGATATCGTATACATTCAGGACATATCTTGTAACGGCGTGGTGTTCTTTGAGTTACTGTTTTTTTGAGACGATCGAATAGTATTTTGAATAAAATCCGAAGTTTAATATAGATTGCGATAAATTGAAAATAGTAATGAGGAAGTGCAAGTTAAAAAAAGTAGATACAGTCGATGACTCAAACTTAAAAAGATCACGATTGGTTGAATTTACAGTTAAATATGAAATTAAAAATAATGGCAATGATATAGAATTACATGAAATCGATGCTAATGAACTTGCAACCTCTTTATTAGGAATATCTAATTTATTAGAAGAGGCAAATTCTGTTCTTGATGTTGGTTCTAAATTATCTATAAAAGTGCGTGGCTCTTTTAAACCTGGATCTTTTATTGTAGATATTGCATCTTTTTACAGCACAAACATTATTCAAACCGTTTTTAATTCAGGTTACGAAATTGGAGTTATTGCTAGTGTTGTTGGGATTGTGGGGTTTGTTCATTCGGCTGGTAATGGTATAGTTAATACACTTATTTGGTTTTGTAGGCTTACAAAAGGTAAGAAAATACTTACTAAAAAACCAGTTGGAAATGATACTAGTGAAGTATATGTGGAAGGTTGTAATAGTCCAATAATAGTGAATAATCTTGTTCTTAATTTATATGAGGATAAAAGATCAAGGCAAGAATTAGAAAAAACAGTTTCACCTCTTAATAATGAGAAAATATTGGATATAACTTTTATAGTGGATGGGAAAGAACAAGAAAAAATTTTAAGAGAAGAAAGAGATTATTTTTCTTATATAAGCAATGAAACCATTGAAGAGAGTGAAGATATTTCATCTTTTTATATAACGCAAGCTAATTTTGATGGTAAAAATATAGGGTGGCGTTTTAGTTTTGGTGACTCTTCAATATCACAAAACAAATCAAGTGATTTTCCAGTTAAAATATTAGATGAGAAGTTTCTAAAGAATGTTTCAACAAAAAAGGAGATAATAAGCAATGATGGTACGGCAATAATAAAAGCCAGATATAAAAGAACAACTCATATATCTGAAAAGTTAGTTACAAATTGGGAGATATTAGAAGTTTTGGGAACTGTTGATTCTCCAAAGAAATATGTTAAATTGGAATTAGATGATTTCAATTAAATAAGAATTATAGAGTATTGTTGACTGTTTTAATGCTTTTAATGTTTTTTTAAATTCCCTGCTGGCAGGACTTCTCTTTTCTGCATGTGTCCCTCCTATCTACAGAGAAGCTTGGTATACTGCATTTCCTGTAAGTCCTGGAGTACCTTAAAACCTGGGAGTTCCTAGAAACAGCAAATCCCTGGAAAACTGGGCTTTATCTAAGGCTCTGTAAAAGGTCAAAAGGTTAAGATTGGTACTACAGGCTTATACTATTGTTGCTTTTCCTGGGCAGGAATTCGGGGATACAATACTTTTAGGGACTATGTGTTTCTTACTATTTTTTTACTTTAAAGTTTAGGGGTATCGAAGGCTAAAATATAACCCTCTTTATTTTAATGCCTATTGATAGCGTTTTTAACCATACTTAAAATTTGTTCCTATAGTCTCTTACACGCTTCTTAACTCAAACACATAGGCAGGCTTTCCTGCTTGCGTTTATTTTTTCGAGTTAACAAGTCATAGGAAAAATACTCTATTTTCAGGTTTCACGCTTTCCAGTGGAAACCGAGGTATAGTATATAAGTGAGTAACACAAACGCTTAAATTCTTCATACTAAGCGTGTGACCATAGAGTGTTCAATTTTTTGTTAATTCTCATAAGGTGCTCTTCCCGTGGAACATCTTCAAGGTCAAAAGGAAATTCAGGCAGTACTCAATGCCGAAAACAGTCCAAGTTGCTCCATGAAGTTATAGTATAGTGTATACAAACTACTAAGCTTATATAGTATGTATACATAATACTACTTGCACAACAAACATGGAGCATAACAAACATGGTTTACAAAAATATAAAGACTGCGACGGCTCAAGAATTAGGTAGAATCGCAGGTGTACAGCATCATGCATGGGGAATAAGAAACACAAGCGGCGAAAAGTCAAGATATTCAAGACCAAAGCCCTTTGAAATTTGGTTTAATCAGGGTATAGTTTTCTATGAATCGAAAGGATACAAATTTCAATGGCTAAACCTGATTACTCTTAAAGTGACTCTCCCGAATGGGAAAACAGGCACAAGAGACTTAAGCGACTTCGAAAACGAATACGAAAACGAATATAAAAAGCAGTTCCCCAACTGCTATTGATTTTTTAAGGAGTGATTGAATGATGGATACTAAAAAACACTATCAAGGACAGAAAAAGGCAGAGGGAGAATATTATAATAAACGCAAGCTGTGCCCTCTCTGTAATGCGATTTTAAAGAACGTGTACATAAGGGAGACAATTCCAGATACCAAAAAGAAAACATTTACTGTTGTTGGTCTTGCCTGTCCTGACTGTGACCACATGGAAAGACTCAAACCGGAAAATATTGGAGATTCCTGCAAGGATCAATAATCCTGAAATTCTCAAATCCCGGAGGTGCTAACATTGAGTATAATAAAGCGTGTCCTCAGTTTTGCATTCTTGATATTTCTGCTCAGGCTGATTATCAAGGGCTTCTTAATTCTGGTAAAGGCGTTTTGGTTCGTGTTTTATTGGCTTTGTTGGTATCCTCTGTTTATCGCCTTCTATATCGGGCTGTACCCTCTTATCTGGCTTTATAAGCGTGTCTTCTGAGATATGCCTATGTTCCCTTTCCCTTTTTTAATAATGGCTCATATGGGCTTATAGTGCCCTTATACGTGCCCTCTCTGGCAGGCTGTGCGGGTGCTCTATGCCCTACACATAAAGGTAATGATATATCTTTAATACGGGTCTATGCATGTTACTGTATAGGTTTACTGTATAGGTGATATATATTCAGCATATCCCATTCATTTTAATTTTTCGCGATCAAACATATTTACTACTCCTACATATTCTACCGATAGTGATTACTATCAATTCGCAATGCTTATAATATAGATCTTCTTTTATTTAACTGGTGATAATTTGTCTTTAATAAAAACAGTATTGAAAGGCATTCTTGGAATGTTTGTTTTATTAATAGTATTAGGAGCTGTATTCGGAGGTTCATCTGATGATACAAAAGACGTTTCTACAGAAGATGATACAGAAGATGTTTCGGTAAATGATGAAAGTAGCGATACAGAAGATGTTTCTACAGAAGATGTTTCGGCAGATGATGAAGCGGTAAGTGACGAACCCGAAGTAGTTAGTACTTCTTTCTCAGATTTTACTTATCTCGATCCAGATTCAACTCAACTACAGAAAGAGAGCTTTTTCGATGAAAATTTTAAAGATAAATATGTAACATGGTCGGGTACTGTATCGACAGTAACTGAGAGTTCTGGCTCATATGCAGTTCAAGTGGTACACAAATCCAGTACATTGATATCGGACGTTCGTGTTGAATTTAGGGCTGACCAAAAAGATAAATTAATACAGTTAAAAGAAGGAGATCCAATAACTTACACCGCTAAAATGACCAGATATGGTGAAATATTAGGAATGTCTGCTGAAGACGGTGTGGTTG
>NZ_JJOV01000074.1:0-83210 GCF_000979385.1 Methanosarcina sp. 2.H.A.1B.4 | reverse complement strand
AATGAATGTCTGGGAAAGTTCCTTTACCTCAACGTTTTTTGCAGGTTCTGGAGAACCGCCTCCACCACCGCTGCTGCTTCCGCTACTACTGTGGCTGCTTCCCCCGTCTGAACTGCTATCGTCGCTGAAGTTGCTTTCTGTCTTCGGATCTTCAGTTTCAGGGTCTGTGACCGTGATATAATTATATTTTGTTATGATAGACTTGCCGCCGCGGTTATCCATATATAATGATACAGTGTACTTACCGGGCTTTTCGTACACATGCGTTGCATATGGTGTTGCAGAGTCGTTAGCATCCACCATATAAGTTTGAATGACCCCGTCACCAAAATCCCACTCGCGCCAGATCGGATAATTTGGAAGTTTCGCATCCAGGTCGTCGACGAAGGTCACTGTTAGCGGGACCTTTCCAGAAGTTACGTCGGACGAGAAGTATGCAGGAGTTGCAGCTTCATCCATTATTCCCATAAGTACGTAACCATACTTACTTATGGAGTCACTTCCAGCTGCATTTTTCACGGTTAAATTTACAGTATACCCACCTATTTTTCCATATGCATGAGTGGGATTCTTCTCTGTTGAGGTATTTCCATCTCCGAAATCCCAGAGCCAGGAGCTTGGCGAGCCTGTACTATTGTCAAAGAATGAAATAACTTCATTTTCGAAAATTCCCTGATCATTAATTCCACTCAATACTTTTTCGGCTTCAGGAGAATAAAAATCTGCAACAGGTTTTTCAGCAGACGAAATTGCTGTAACTGTAATATAGCCGGGTTTGCTTACCGAATTGCTTCCAGCGGCATTTGTTACCGTTAAAGTAACGTTATATGTTCCCGTTTTCGTGAATGTGTGTGTAGCCGTTTGGGCATGCTTTGAGGTTATCCCGTCCCCGAAGTTCCAGAGCCAGGATGTTGGAGTTTCTCCAGTGCCAGTATAAGTGAATAACACAACCAGAGGAGCAGTTCCGGAAGTTACATTGGCTGTGAAGTCGAGAGCAGGTAATACTGGGTTATACTTAGCTGTGAGTGGTAGATAGTCATAGTTCTTTTCAGATATTACATAAGCTGAATCTGCAATGCCATCTCCGTTTGCATCAATAGCAGTCTGAGAGAACCCGGTCCCGTCCGGCTTTGCCCAGTAATTACCTCCAATATATGACCCACCAATTATGTTTGTACCCTCAGTGAGGGAGGTGTTCCAGGTATATGACTCTTCAAAGTCTCCAAACTTTACATTCACTGTGTTGTTGAAATAATTATTATAGGCTCCTTTAGCTTCTAAAGACCCAACCACTTTAAGCCCACAGTCTGAGCAGTACATTATTTTATTTCCAATTAAATTTGCACCACCGGTTTCTCCGGCTACTACTCCTACACCACAATTTGTGATTTCGTTGTTTTCAATATCATAAGATAAACCAGAAACATGTATTCCGACATCACAGTTGTTTATTTTGTTACCACTAATAGGTGGTACAAATCTTTCATCATAAACGTAAATTCCTGTAGGGCAATTTAAAATTTCATTATTTGTTATTTCATTGTAATCCCCACAACATGATACGTCTATACCAGTACCACCAGTGATTTTGTTTCCAGATATAATAATACCGGAACTCTCAGATCCTACGCCAATACCACCATTTTCAATAACGTTGTTTGTTATCTGGCTCATATTGTTTAGATAATACTCATTATTACCTAACAATGCGTTATTAACGTAAACACTACCATTTATATCAAAGCCGGTTAGTGTTATACCAACATTGCTTAGAATGATAGTTGCCTTTGTGACGTCTGCTGGTTCAATAAACACGTTATTTGTTTCTGGTTTAATTGTTAGCTTTGCTTTTGAAACATTTATGTTTTCAACATAAGTTCCAGGTTTTATTATAATTACATCTCCAGCTTCTGCACCATCTACAGCTTCCTGTATTGTAGAATATGATCCACTTCCGTTGCCCACTATAATATCTCTTGCCGATACTGTAGATGGTACTCCCATCAGGAATATCAAAGTAAAAACTATTAATAGAGTTTTACTCTTCACATTATCTCCCCCACATAGCTTCTATTTTTCAAAGCTAGTGTAGTACATCCTGTACTATCCGTTTCCTCTTACCCACTTTATTAAATAATTAATGATTAATAATATTACATTTCTTTAAATGTAAATTATATTTATGGTTAATTGCACATTCTATAAATAACCAGACTATGTCCTCAATAATAATTCTGAAGTAAAATTCCTCTGACTTTTGCTACTTACCAACGTTGATTCAAAACTAGAATAGTCGAAGAAAGAGATATGTAAAAATGTAAAAAACAAACATGAAATTCTTCAGATTACAGGCACAAAGAAATAAAAGTACTTTTCAAATCACAGTACTTTCATGCCAAAATAAAAAACAACTTTTAGGCATTATCGTAACCGTGATAATAAAACTGATAAAAAAATCAAAGTTAGAAACATGGAAAGAAGGTGACTGCTCCCCTCATTAAAATGAGGGTCATCTATCGGTTTTACGAACAGACTTCCAGATAGGGATCATTTTCTTAGAATCGTAATAACTGATTTTTTTTTGTTCAGATTCCCATGCATTTTTTCTTAATGCCAAAGTTTCATTATATACCCATCTACACAGTTCCAAAGTAGAATTCAGCTTTGTAACTTGTGATTTTGTTGGATAGATTCTATAACGAGTTACTTTAGGCATAGTACTGAATTAGGCAATTTGACTTAAATGAATGTTACTATGTCGAAGTTGACGGGTTGTATCCCACCATTGAAATGGCGGGGATTAGCCCTTATTGCTCCTAAAGCTATACGAGACCGGATGAAGGCATCGGGTGAAATTGAAATAAATTGACGCATCTTTATTATTGGGGTATTATGACGGTCACTATGGGCAGTAAAGAATTTGCAGCAGACCGGACATATATCTTTTCAATCATGCAGTATTCCATAAACTTATTATGTTAAATCGGTCAGTAAAAATCAGTGGAGGTTGAAACAATTACTCAGGAAACCATAAAAGTTGAAGGCATGTCCTGCGGACACTGTGTCATGAGGGTTAAAAAGGCAATTGAAGGTTTGGAAGGCGTAACGAAAGTAGACGTGAGCCTTGAAAACAAACAGGCTGTTGTTGAATTCGATGAAGGAAAGATAGACGTGGAGAAAATAAAGGCTGTGGTGAAGGAAACCGGATATGAGCCTGTCTGAATTGGAATAATGTATTTAAATAGTCTCAAAATACTCAATTTATTCATATCGAGGAATTTATTATATAGTAAAAGGTACAGATTTTTATAATATGGGTGGAACGCCTGTTTAAAAGCAGCTGATGATCTGGGGGTGAAGACATCGGGGAGACAACACTTGTAGTAGATGATATGATTTGCAGGTACTGCAAAGATACGGTTACCAGGCTCATTGCCTCTATTAACGGGGTTTCCCGTGTAAACGTAAACGTCCCTGAAAGGACAGTAAATGTAACCTATGACAGCCGGATAACCGATGCACATGTCATAAGGATGACTCTGCTCGAAGCGGGTTATAAGAATATCAGAGAATCTTTAAACGCTTTTTAAGCGGTAAGGCAGTCTGAAAATCTGGATAGGCGGCATATCCGATGGAAATTTCGATAGGAGTTTATGGCATGACCTGTGGTCACTGCCAGAAAAGTGTAGCGGATGCTATTTCTTCTCTTAAGGGCGTGGAGTCTGTAGATGTCAATCTTGAAGCCGGAAGTGCAACTGTTATTTTTGATCCTGAAAAGGTAAGCCTTGATGATATTAAGGAAGCTGTCCTGGAGGCGGGCTACTCAACCGAAAAGGAAGGAGAGGCCGAAGCGGAGGCTCAGGAAGAAACTTCAGAAAGCACCGGAAAGACAGCAGAAGCTCCGGAAGTTGCTGATAAAGAAGCTGAATCAAAGGTTTCGGGAACCGTTGTGAGTGAGGAGGCGGCGGGAATTTCCTGCACCCTTGACGAAGCGTGCAAACTGGCGGAAAAAGAAGTAACTCGGCTGTCCGGGCAAAAAGAAGGCCCCAAAGAAATCACCCTCGGAGTTTCCGGGATGACCTGCTCGGCATGCGCCCTGAATATCGAGAAGGTCCTGAAGAAAAAAGAGGGTGTGGATTCAGTAGCCGTTAATCTGGAGCTTGGCAGGGCAAAGGTTAGCTTTGAGCCTTCCCTGATCTCTCCTCAGGAAATTGAAGAAGCTATTGAATCCATAGGGTATAAAGTCGAGAAAGATAAAGTAACCCTGAACCTTCAGGGCATGAGCTGTGCGTCCTGTGCTGCAAATATTGAGAAGATCCTCACTAAAACCGAAGGAGTAATCTCGGTTTCCGTAAATTTTCCGCTTGAAAAAGCCGTTGTGGAATTTAACTCCTCCCTCATTTCTGTCAGGGAAATTATTGCTGCAGTTCAGGGAATCGGGTATGGGGCATCGGTCCCTGCTGAAACGGTTGAGTATGAAGACCGAGAGCAGATGTCAAGGGACGCTGAGATCCGCAGGCAGAGAAATAACCTTATTGTTGCCCTTTTGCTGGGCATTCCCATATCCCTCGGAAACATGAGCATGATGTTTCCTTTCCTGTCGTTTGTGCCCTCAATCTTTTCCAATCACATTGTACTTTTTATAATGTCTACCCTTGTCCTTCTTTTTCCGGGCAGGCAGTTTTTTGTCGGGACTTTCAAAGGCTTCAAGCACGGCGTAACCGACATGAATCTCTTGATTGCTGCAGGAACCGGATCAGCTTATCTTATCAGTGTAGCAGCAACTTTCCTTGACCTGGGACCGGGATATGATGTCCTCTACTATGACACTGTAGCGTTTCTGATTATTTTCATCGTCTTTGGCAGGTACCTCGAAGCAAGAGCCCGGGGCAAAACCTCGGAAGCCATCCGAAAATTGATGGGGTTAAGGGCTAAAACCTCAAGGATCCTTGTAGACGGCGTGGAAAAAGAGGTTCCTGTAGAAGAGGTAGTCGTTGGAGACATTGTTGTGGTCCGTCCGGGTGAAAAGATACCTGTTGACGGGGTTGTGGTGGAAGGAAGCTCTGCAATAGACGAGTCCATGATTACCGGCGAGAGTATCCCTGTTGAGAAAGGTGCAGGGGACACGGTTATCGGGGCTACCCTCAACAAGACAGGGTCTTTCAGGTTCAGGGCTACAAAGGTCGGAGCTGATACTGCCCTTGCCCAGATAATCAGGCTTGTAGAAGCAGCCCAGACAACCAAGGCTCCCATCCAGAGGGTCGCAGATGTTTTTGCTGGCAACTTCATCGTAGCCGTACATATAATTGCCCTTCTGGCTTTTTTCTTCTGGTTTTTCATCGGTTACTGGCGTTACGGGGTAGGGGAATCCGCAGAACTCGGAGGAATAAGCCCTTTCCTTTTTTCCCTGCTCATAGCTATCACTGTCCTTGTAATCTCATGTCCGTGTGCAGTTGGGCTTGCAACTCCTGCAGCTATTATGGTTGGTACTGGTAAAGGTGCTGAAAACGGAATTCTGATCAAAGGCGGGGAAGCCCTTGAGAGGGCGCATAAACTTGATACTATCGTGTTTGACAAAACAGGAACCCTTACTGAAGGTACTCCGAAACTTACAGATGTATTTGCAGCCTCTGGCCGCGAAGAAAGCGAAGTGCTTTTTATTGCTGCAACGGCTGAAAAAGGGTCCGAGCACCCACTGGGGGAAGCCATTGTAAGAGGTGCGGATGATAGGAAAATAAGCCTTGCAGAGGCAAAAAACTTCCGTTCTATTCCCGGAAAAGGTATTGAGGCATACATTGAAGAAAAGAAAATTCTGCTCGGTACGCGCAAACTTATGGAAGAAAACATGATTTCTTTCGAGGGGCTGGAAGTTAAAATGCAAAAATTTGAGGAAAATGGGAAAACTGCAATGCTTGTAGCTCTTGGGGGTGAAATCATAGGTCTTGTTGCGGTTGCCGATACTCTGAAGGAGAACTCTAAAGAGGCAATTGAGACCCTGATAAAAATGGGCATCGAAGTAGTTATGATAACCGGAGACAATGCAATTACAGCCGGGGCAATTGCAGCAGAGGTAGGGATCCCGAGAGTGCTTGCCGAGGTGCTGCCCGAAGACAAAGCAAACGAAATCAAAAAGCTCCAGAAGGAAGGCAAGCTCGTTGGCATGGTAGGTGACGGCATTAATGATGCCCCTGCCCTCATTCAGTCCGATGTGGGAATCGCTATGGGAGCAGGTACGGATGTAGCAATGGAATCTGCAAAAATAGTGCTTATCAAAAATGACCTGAGAGATGTGGTTGCAGCGCTTAAACTGAGCCGGCTTACCATTAATAAGATTAAGCAAAATCTGGCCTGGGCCTTCGGATACAATATGCTGGGCATCCCTATTGCAGCAGGAATCCTGTACCCCATTTTCTTCCGGATTATGATTACGCCGGAACTTGCCGCTGCTTTCATGGCATTGAGTTCAGTTTCTGTTACAACCAATTCCCTGCTAATGAAAAGAAGCAGGATTAAATAAGTTCAGAGCAGATACTTTTGAAGCTTATAATTTAAGGTAAATGTCAAAAAATGAACGCCGCATGCGTGAGAGGTTGCTAACAAAACTTTCCTGCATGCGTACTTAAAAAACTCTCCGGATGAACCTTTTGAAGGTTAGGTTTTCGGGAATTCTGAACACTTGGTTGTTGCTGGTGAATTATATGGTAAAATTTGGATCCAAAGACAAAAGGACCAGAGTCGTGCTTCTCTCAAGTATTGCCACCTCGATAGTGCTAATGAATCTCTTCCTGTTTGGGGCTTTATTGACCAACATGTACCTGGGGGAAACAGCTTACACTCTGGTAGATATCGCTGCGGGTTCTATTTTCGTTTTTGTGATTACCATGATTATCTCATTGTCCCTCTGGCCTAAGGTAATTGACTGGCTTGAAAGCAGAGAAACAAATAAGTAATGAATCTCAATTTTTTAAAAACGTACTGATTTATATATCTATGAATTTACCTTCTGCCATGAACAATGGAAGTATCAGAGCAAATATAAAGGAAGGACTAAAAGTGGGAATTGTCCTGAAGCAGGACCAGAGAACCGGGAAAATTACCCAGGGCGTTGTAAAGAGAATTTTAACCAATTCTTCAACTCATCCGCATGGGATAAAAGTTCAATTAGCGGATGGGCAGGTTGGGAGAGTTAAGGAAATCTATTAAAAAGCTGTGATTCATTCCTTTTTAAACAGCAGCTACTGATGACATATTGATAAAAAAGCTATTCTAAACAGGCGGAAAATACAAAAAAAGATAATTGCAGAAGCAAACACACCAATTGTAAAGTATAATATATTTTTTATTTTTCTGGGCAGATTTTCAGTGTTGAAATTGTCTATTATGAATTCCAGAAGGTCCGGGCCGGCAGGATACATCCTGACTTTGAAACGTTCTTAATAAATTTAACGTTTTTGTTTTTAATATGATTTTTCGATTCCAGACCAGATTATATCCCGTCCTGCGTCATTTTCCTGATGGTTAGCAGCTTGAACAAGAAAATAATGGATTCCGGTTTAATCGAAAAATGTTAAGAAATGTGATTCTCCTTTCCACGGCTTCTTCAGATCATCCTTTTTTAATCTTAGACATTACATTCTGCTTTACCAGTTTTTCGTATTTTTTCCAGCTATTTTCATCGATTTCGGGCATTGAGATGATGTGAGCTTCGCTTCTTTTCGGGCCGGTGCAGGAATCGATTGCTTTCTGGATGGAGGCAGGGTCTTTGTTTCCGACAAGGTCTATAATTTTAATTTCCCTGAGGAAGCGGGAGATTGCAGTCATGGGAATTTCATTTAAGTAGGGCAGAGGGGAGTTTGAGCCGGCTATTTTTCTTGAGCCTGCCATTGTGGAAACTCCGTTTTCGGCAAGTGAAATCAGGGACTGACCTGCCCGGTGGGCGCTTTCTGCTCCGCAGACGATCAGACAGTTTATGTTCGGGTTTGCAAGCACATTGGTTATTATCTTTTCAATCCCGAAGTTTTCAGTAAAACAGGTTCCGCAGATTGCATAGTTCTTAAGTCCCCATGCCGTGTAGTCAGAGGCAAGAGTTACCACAGCTACGCTCGAATTCGTGTCTCCTATTACGTAGTCCCCGGAAGTTACAGGCCATTCCATATTGTTTCACTCCTGATTCAGAATTGATTATTTTCTGGAATTCATCCTATAAGTTCTAATTGAAAATGGTTTATTCTTTTCGACTGAAATCGGAGGGCTACAGACACGGGCAGAAGCTCGTCATATACCGTTGTTCTAGGGGCTCCGGCAAGGGCAGGGCCAAAGATGTATCCCAGATTTGAGGCAACAGACATCCTGCCATAGTTTTTATTTCTCTCTTCTTCGGAGGTGAGGTCAGCGAGATCTGCGTTGGCAACAGATACGTTTCCTCCTGTAATCCCTCAAGAGCCTTTGCAAAAAAGAGTGTAAGCAGGGAAGAGTAATCGTAAAAACGCCCCGCAGGTCAGCTCCCCATCCCTGAATAGGAGCTCAAATGAGCTGGAAAGCAGGGTAGGTGGAGGCTTTCGATAATTTTTACGCCGTCCGAAACTTCCTCAAGCCTTCCGCAAGTATTTCGCTCTTTCAGCGAATAATACTGAGTGCAAATAGCTTGCCAGGTTCTTTCGGGTTTTAAATCCTGATAAGGAAATTTAAAGCTTTTTAAGACGTTTAAATTCTCTTCATTATTAATACAGCTTATTTTTCATATTTAACGGTACATAGAGGAATAAGAAAGGATCAATAGTTGTTTCTTTTTTTATACCGCCCTTGTATGTTTGATAAAGGGGTTTATGTATTCTCTTTATTGAATGTGAATTGCTCAGATCTTTTATCAAGGAAAATAAAGTATTATCAAGGTTTAAAAGCATCAATTTTGTAAGGTAACAAAACTATTAAAAAAAGTATACTTATATTCTAATTTTACAATATGAAATTCTAACCCCAAGTTGTTTTCCAGGCAAAATGAAACTAAAAGCTTTGAAACAATCTATGGGAATTAAAAGATCTTTATGAAAGTGAAGGAAATAAAGGTCTTTAAAAACGTAACGGAATAAAGGTCTCAAAAACAGAAAGGAACTAATCTCCAAAGAGTAAGTACTCCAAAAACATTGAGAAAAACTTGAATGTTAAGGGCATTTCCAACCTGAAACGGTGGCATCTGTTGCATCCACATTGATGTCAAAGATCCGATTCCTTCCGGAACCTTGCAGCAGAAGCCACTGTGTTATCCCGTGAATTGCTACCTGGACAGGTTGTCACAGGATCGCTGCGGGATTAAAACCCTGAATTAAACGGTACTGAGGCGGTGTCAAAGTCCGTGTTAACGGGGTTAACCCTTAACAATAAGAATTTTTCAGGCAGCAACTGAGGGCGGATTCAGGAGTTGCCTGAAATATCTTTATTGTTTTATTTCCATATTGTTTTATTTCCATATTGTTTTATTTCCATACTGTTTTATTTCCATACTGTTTTATTGATTTCCAGATTATTCATTTATCTACCCCCTTTTTATATTTTCCAGCTCCTTTTGTCCTTATTCCCCTTAAGGCTGGCATCTCAGAGTATTTTATGGGTTTCGAAATGTTCTTTATTGTTTACCTGTATTCTGTTTCTCTATGTCAAAATCATACTGGGAAATGGTTCCCGGAAAGAACATACCCTCAAGTCTTGAGCTTTACCCCGTAGTTTATAGTTATCTACAGGAAGGTTATAATATTCTCGATGTCGGATGTGGGTTTGGAAAAATTAGCATTGAGCTTGCTTCCCTGGGATATTCGGTAACAGGGATAGATATAAACACTGAAGCTGTCAAGCTTTCAAAAGCTGCTGCAAAAAACCTGGGCCTGGATCGAAAGATAGAAGGGAGAGCTGAATTTAAGGTTGTGGATGCTTCTGATCTTCCTTTCCACGAATCAAGTTTCGATTTTGCAGTCATGCAGGCTTTTTTGACCTCTGTGCCGGACCCACAGGAAAGAGCCAGGATAATTCAGGAAGCTTTCAGAGTCCTGAAACCCGGGGGTTATCTTTACCTTGTGGAATTCGGGCAGAACTGGCACCTCAAGCTTTACAGAAATCGCTACCTTCAGGACTTCCCGGTTACAAAAGAAGAAGGTTCTTTCCTTGCCCTGAACCCTGAAACAGGAGAGGTTGAATATATTGCACACCATTTCTCCGAAAAAGAGCTTGTGTTCCTGCTTGTAGACTGCGGGTTTGAGATTGATTATTTCAGGGTTGAAGAGCTCAAAACCAGGACAGGTAACAAAATTAACGGGTTTGTAGTTGTGGCTAAAAAGCTTTGAACCTCGGGCTGCCGGCATTCTTTCTATCAGATACTGAAAAACCTCAAATCCTTACTTCTGCTTGCACAAACCTATTTCAATCAGGTAAATCTGGTCATTCTGGTCAGTCAGGTCAATTATGTAACCCTATCACTCAGATGAAGCCCGATAACTCCTGCAATTACAATGACAAGAGAAATCATCTTGAGGGCATTGGCAGGTTCCCTGAACCAGAAAATCCCGACTACGGTGATAAGAGCAGTTCCGAGCTTTTGATTTTTAATTATTATCAATGGAAACCTTTTGACAGCAGGATTTCCAAATATTCTTATTTCTAATGTCTTATTTTTAATGTCTTATTTCTAATGTCTTATTTTTAATGTCTTATTTTTAATGTTTGATTCTTTACTCTGATCCTTATGTTTGAGGAAGACGCTTTTATATGTCTTCCGGCTCACGTGGATTAATTTTATATAACATAAGAGGTTTTTACAATTAGTAAAAATAATGAGACATAATCTGTTATTAAAAACTCCTTTTTTTGTTTTTAAATAATAAATTATATCTTATCATATTTTTATGAGATATGTGTATCCGCTATAAGCGGAGGTGAATAAAAATGGGTTTTAATGACAGAGGAAACTCTTACCGGGGTGGCAGCAGAGACAGCAACCGTGGTGGAAGTGGTGGTTTCAGAGGTGGCAACAGTGGCCCCAGAGAAATGCACAAGGTTACCTGTTCTGACTGCGGTGTCGAGACAGAAGTTCCTTTCAAACCAACCGAAGGACGGCCGGTTTACTGCAGAGACTGCCTTCCTAACCACAGGAAGTTCTAAATTCGAATTTATCGCGTAAAGTGTTGCGCTGTAACTGATTACATCAACACTTAATCCACTTTTTATTCTGTGTTTTTACCTTATCTTTGGTGAAGGGCATCGAAACTCTTATGTCTTTATATGTTCATTTATCATGTCATGTCATAAATTTTCATTGATTACATCTCAGTTAATATTTATATAGCGAGATCTGGAATTGCTCTGAATAATTTTGAAGTAAACTCTAAGTCATGGGTTATGAACTGATTTACTCCACCTTCCAAATAGGAGAGTCTCCTGAGATATTGGATTCTCAGAGGTTCTAGATTTTTCAGAGGTTTTTTACTTCCTATCCATTTATGAACTTTCACACCAAAGTACCTAAAGGAATTGTTGAACACAGTAAGTTCGAAAAAATATGATCTGATAAAAAAATGCGAATAAAAGACTCAAAAGTAATAATACAACGAGGAATCAAACTGGCAAACTATAGAAGCAATATAAGAAAGAGAAAAGCAGGAACTGGAACTGCCGCACCAACTACTCAGGAAGTAACAAGGGTGCGTACCCCGCGCAAGGAAAATCATGAAGTACTGGCAACGGTAGGAAGTCTCTTAGGCTCAAAGAGGGTCAATTTACAGTGCATGGATGGTATTGTCCGAATGGGCCGAATCCCCGGATCCAAGAACAAGAAAATGTGGATTCGTGAAGGTGATGTCGTAATTGCCACTCCATGGGATATTCAGGATTCCAAAGCCGACGTTATATGGAAATACACCAGGCCTCAGATAGAGTGGCTCGAGCGTAAAGGCTACCTTAAATAACTGCCTGATAATTTATAAGGCTTAATTCACAAAATACAACTTTCTTAATATTATTTGGTTTTAACCAGCTCCACGGTTTAAACCTCTCATTCCTCTTTTCAATAATCCTGTTTTATCTTTTATCAGATTGCACTATTTTACTGGTATGCTGATTGTACTTGCTTGCAGAGTTTGCTATTTCATGTATTATCCGGCTTAACATGCATACATGCATTATACTCCTGCTTTCGGATAGTGCCACTGCCGACAGTGGAAGGTTTTGTACCATTTCTACTTAAGACCAGAATGTTCCTTTGAAAAAACCAGGAATTATGCAGTTGAACTGAGAAATCAATAGCATTAAACTCCCCAACTATTCAAAATGAACATTAAAACAACAGTGTTATAATAAACTTGATTTTGTACCTCAAGTGCGTAAGTCTTAAAAACATTAAATTCGGGATATATTGCGTGAAAAAATTTGAATATAAGTGTGTTCCAATCCTGAAAATGGGAAGAGGAACTACAGAAGACCTCAACAGATTTGGTGCTGAGGGCTGGGAACTGGTCTGTGTATGGGCTTTCTGGCACTACCTTAAAAGAGAAATTGAGTAATTAAAAAAGTCAGGTTCCATTATTTTCTGAAAAGTAGTGGTCAAAAAGCCTGTGGAGTTTAAATATCGGTCGTTTGAGCCGTAGTAAAGGGATCTGGATTATTGGATTTAAAAGCAGGTGGCTTCAGATGAATTATATTTTTATGGTCTTTTAATCCGTATAGGCAAGATTTATATATTTTGATTGTATAGTGGAAACATTAAAAATAAAGAGATGTATAATCTGTTATTAAAAACTAATTTCTGTTTTTAATCAAAGAGCTCTATACAATCTTATTTTTAAGCAAATGACTATCCGTTGTAAGCGGAGGTGAAAAGAAAATGGCTTTTAATGACAGAAACTCCTTCCGGGGAAGAGACAGTAACCGGGGAGGTTTCGGAGCCCCGAAGGAAATGCATAACGCAACCTGTTCCGACTGCGGCGCTGAAACTCAGGTTCCTTTCAAACCTGATCCCGACAGACCGGTCTACTGCAGAGACTGCCTTCCTAACCACAGGAAGCCCAGAGAGAACCGCTACTAATTTCGAATTTATTCGAAAAATTTCACTTGACAGATTATGTCCGTTTTGCTTAGCTTGAGCAGGTCAAACGGACGACTTCTTTTTATAATGTACTTTATTAAATGATTATGCTGTTCCACTTTTCATTTGCTCTAAATTTGAGCTTTCTTTCGATCCTTTTTTTATAATTGAGCTGATTTTATCCTGTTACTCTATTTGTTCGTGGGGGTCAGTTAATGGGGTCAGTTAATGAAAATCGCATACCGATGGGCTGTTCTCAAATCAGGTCAAAGAAGGCAGATGTGCCCGGTTTGCCAGACATAATCAATAACTCACGGGCACTACTCTATATTTTTTGATGGAAAATTTTATATAATTAAACTCCTATGTAGGAGTAGTTGAAAATAAAGAGACGTATAATTGTTATTAAAAACCAATTTTTGTTTTTAATCAATAAATTTTATACAATCTTGTTTTTACTCTATAGATATCCGCTATAAGCGGAGGTGAAACAAAAATGGGTTTTAATGACAGAGGAAACTCTTACCGTGGTGGCAGCAGAGACGGCAACCGTGGTGGAAGTGGTGGTTTCAGAGGCGGCAACAGCGGCCCCAGAGAAATGACTAAAGTAACCTGTTCTGACTGCGGTGTTGAGACCGAAGTTCCGTTCAAACCAACAGAAGGACGGCCGGTTTACTGCAGAGATTGCCTTCCTAACCACAGGAAGTTCTAATGATAATCTGGCTTGAGTGTTAATTTAATTATTTATTGAATTAACACCCAATTCATTTTCACTATTCGTTTTTTTATTTTCTTTGTTTTTCGCCTTTTGTTTTTATGGATGGGTTCAGAAATCAAATACATAACAATTTAATTAAATCTGTTCAAAACCGCAAATGTCTTTGATGGCATCCATAAAAGAAGGAAAAACAAACGGAATCTGGAATGATAATCAACAAATACAATTAAATTGAAATTATTAAGATATATATCAGCAGAGGAGGAATTTATCTGGCTAATTACAGAAGCACTATAAGAAAAAGACAAGCAGGATCTAATAAACCAGTAGGGCCAGGAGACGGCGCCCAGGAAGTAACAAGGGTGAGAACTCCACGTAAGGACAGAAACGAAGTACTGGCAACAGTAGCAAGTTTACTTGGCTCTAAAAGAGTTACACTACAGTGTATGGACGGCGTTGTCCGTATGGGCCGTATCCCCGGTTCCAAGAAAAAGAGAATGTGGATCCGCGAAGGCGATGTTGTCATAGCCAACCCCTGGGAAGTTCAGGACTCAAAAGCTGATGTTACCTGGAAATACACAAGACCCCAGATTGAATGGCTTGAAAGAAAAGGGTACCTTAATTAAGATACCTTAAACAGTCCTTATTCGCTTTGCATAGCACTACCTTAACTGTAGCCTCAATCAGCCAGTGGTTTTGAATAATTGCAATATATTTTGAATAATTGCAATATATTTTGAATAATTGCAATATTATATCTACAAATTAGGAAGCGCAAATTAAAATTTATAAGTTAAAAAGCCTGAAATTCAGATTGAAAACGACCGAGAAAATATAACTAAAAACTTTTAATTAAAAATCCCACAAATAACCTTCGGATTTATGTGGGAAAACTGTCTCACTATTGACTTTCTCACGGTCTGCTTTTTAACTGTCAACGTTTTAAATATCAACGTTTTAACTGTCGATTTTTCTGTACTCAACTATCTCATTTTTCCAAGTATCTCATTATACTAATTTAGAACCCACATTCCGCAGTATTTTTTAGAAAATCAATATTTTTCCTGATAGCGTTTTTGAAACAAATCAAATTAATTTGGACTTTTAATGGAACTTGGTGAAAATTGAATAATATCGTTTTTTGGTCTCTATGATACATCATATAGCTGCTTTACAACCTGCATAAAAGTCCAATAAACCTGAGTTTGATTGAAAATCGGTAGCAGGAAAAATTGTGAATATGTGAATATTTACTGCGGAAAGTGGGCATATCCACAATAAGGTCCTTTACTTTTGGCAGGGAAGGGAAGGGGTCCACAAGGACCTCATTTTCGGGATTCCAGGAAACGGTCTCTTCCATTCCCGGAAAAGGTTTCAGCTTTATTTTACCTTCCCCCTTTAGAAGGGGCTCGATCCGGGTCCGGCAAGCAAGCGCTGGTATTTTGTTAATTAGCATTGAACAGCTCCCGCAGACTGCCCCCCGGCAGGAATAGCGGAAGGCAAGGGAATCATCGAACTCTTCCTGGATCTTGAATAGCGCAGAAAGCACTGTCATTCCTGCCGAGGGTTCGATTTCAAAGGTATCGTAATGGGACTCCCCGGTTTCTTGATCAAAGCGGAATACCTTCAATTTCATCAGTATACACGCTCCTTTACCGGAAATTTTCCGAGCCTTACAGGCAGAGATTCAAGCACAGGTTTTCTCTGCATCTCCCAATTGTTTACCCCGGTGTTTGATTTCAACAATGGAGGGTTTGCATAATATCAACCTGCAAACCCTTGAAGAAAAATCTGCTTAAATCTGCTTAACTCTGCTTATTCGAATTTACATGTAAGGTTTCTCAGTTCTATCGAGAAGGTCTCATAGTTTACGGAATAGTCGATAGGACATTCGATAACAACTACTTTATTCATGGCAAAAGCTTTTTCCAGAACTTCTGCAAGGTCATCGTCTTCTTTGACTTTGATTCCCGCAGCCCCGAAACTCTTGGCAAAGAGTGTAAAATCAGGGTTTCCATAGTCCAGGGCGAAGTCCTCAAAATGCCTTTTTTTCTGCTTCCATTTAATAAAGCCAAAGGCATTGTCATTGAGGATCAGGACAACCACAGAGATTCCATAGCGGATTGCGGTCTCGAGCTCCTGGCAGTTCATCATAAAACCCCCGTCCCCGCAGATTGCAAGTACGCGGCGTTCCGGATGAAGAAGTTTTGCGGTAATTCCGGACGAGAGCCCTGCACCCATAGTTGCAAGAGCATTGTCCAGGAGCACAGTGTTCGGAGCATAGGTCTTGTAAAGGCGGGAGAACCAGAGTTTATAAATCCCGTTGTCCAGCGTGATTATGTCTTCTCTCCCAAGCACTTTCCTGACATTCTGAACTACTGCCTGCGGAAGAGGGGGGTAACTTTTCCTGGCAGGAGCACTTATTTTTTCCTCTATGAAACTCCTGGTATGCTCAAAGATCGGAAATTCTCGCTTTTCCGGGATGTTTGCGGCAAGTTCTCTGATTGAAGAGACAATATCTCCAATGATTTCTATCGTTGGATTGAAATACCTGTCAGGTACGGAATCCACGAAATCTATATTTATGATCTTTTTATCCAGCTGCTCGTTCCAGAGGTAGGGAGGGTATTCTACGATATCGTAACCCACTGTTATTATCAGATCTGCCCCGTCAATTCCACAGTTTATGTAATCTCTTGCATGGATTCCGGTAGCAAAGAGGCTATAAGGACAGTCATCAGGGACTACCCCTTTTCCCATTTGTGTGTGCACAAGGTAGATTCCGGTCTTTCTGGCAAAATATTCGAGTTCTTCAGTGACCGCCTTCCGGTTAGCTCCGGAAGAAACTATTATAAGGGGAGTTTTAGCCTCGTGGATCATACTTGCTGCCATTTTAACAGCTTCAGGATCAGGACGGGGGATTTTGATCTCGCTCCGCTTCTGCACAACTGCATCTGTCTCTTCTCCAGCCACATCCTCAGGAAGCTCAATATGTACAGCTCCCGGCCTTTCGGCTTCCGCGTGCTTGAAGGCGTTTCGGATTACTGTAGGGATCATCCCCGGGTCGGTGATGGATACAGCCTTTTTGCAGAGCGGTTCCATCATCCTGACAACATCCACAAGCTGGAAACGGGCCTGCCAGTTGTCAATCAGCGCCTTTTGTCCGGAGATTGAGATAAAGGGAGCTCCTGTAAGCTGTGCCTGGGCAACGCCTGTAACAAGGTTAGTCGCTCCCGGACCGAGGGTTGAAAAACAAACCCCCGGTTTTCCTGTCAGCCTCCCGTAAGCTGCAGCCATAAATGCCGCAGCCTGTTCATGCCTTGTTATGATCAGTTTAATGTTTGAGTTTCGCAGAGATTCGAGAAAGTCAAGATTTTCTTCTCCAGGGAGTCCGAAAATATATTCCACGCCTTCCTCTTTAAGCTGGGCAACAAAAAGGTCCGAAGCTTTCATAAAAAACCCCAAGTATTACTCGATTCTAAATCTTACTTGATTCTAAATCTTACTCGATTCTAAATCTTACTCGATCGATTTTTATTTGTTAACCACGACGGTCTTTACGTTTACAAATTCCTTTAGCCCGTAATACGAAAGCTCCCTTCCGATCCCGGATTTCTTGATCCCTCCAATAGGTAGCCTTGGATCGGACTTTACCCTTCCATTGATGGTTACAAAACCTGACCTGATTTTTTTTGCCAGCCGCTCGGCTCTCTCCAGGTCTGCAGACCAGACCTCGGCTCCGAGCCCGAACTCCGTGGAGTTTGCAATCTCCACAGCTTCATCCTCATCCTTTGCCATGATTACGGGTGCAATAGGCCCGAATACCTCAACATTGCAGACCTTCATGTCCGTACTGGCTGCAGGGATAAGGGTCGGTCTGAAGAAAAATCCTTTATCCTGTTCCTTCCCGTAAACGTAAGGTTCCGCCCCTTTCTTTTTTGCATCCTTCAGGATCTTTTCAAGGCTGTCAACAAATTCTTTTTTTGCCACCGGCCCTATGTCAGTTTCCTCATCCATGGGGTCCCCGATTTTCAGCTCCTGCATATGCAGTTCGAATGCCTCGATGAAATCCACAACAACATCTTCAATTACAATGAACCTCTTGGCTGCAATACAGCTCTGCCCGGCATTGAGGAAACGGGATCTTACCGCAACCAGCGCAGCCCGGTCTATATCCGCGTCCTCAAGCACTATGAAAGGGTCAGATCCTCCAAGTTCCAGCACAAACGGCTTGATCATTCTTCCGGCGAGCTCTCCTATCTGAGACCCGGCTCCCACGCTTCCGGTAAACGAAACCCCGTCCACAAGGTCCTCATCAATGATTTCCATGGCAGCTTTAGAGTCTATCAGCAGGGTCTTAAATACGTCTTCTGGCAGCCCGGCTTCGATAAAGATCTTTTCAATCTCAAGAGCCGACCCGGGCACGTTGGATGCATGCTTTAGCAGGCATACATTTCCTGCAGTCAGTGCGGGCACTGCAAACCTGAAAGCCTGCCAGAAAGGGAAATTCCAGGGCATGATCCCGAGAATAATTCCCAGAGGCTCAAAGGTGATATAGCTCTTTTCTGCTTCTGTTTCCACAACTTCGTCTTTCAGAAACTCTGCCGCATTTTCTGCATAATAGTCACAAAGCCAGGCGCATTTTTCAATCTCTACAAGCGACTGACTGATAGGCTTTCCCATTTCTTTTGTAATAATCCCGGCATATGCCCTCCTGTTCTGCCTGAGTATCTCAGCTGCCCGCGCAATATACGTCGTTCTTTCCTCAACCGAAAGAGAACCCCACCCTGAAAAAGCAGCCCTGGAATTTTCAATCTGGTCCTCGCAGTTCCCGAAAGATAATGCCTCGTAAGTCCAGTTTACTTCTTCAGTATAAGGATTAACGGATTTGATTTTCATGACCTCCCCCCGAAAAAGAGTCCTTTAGTAATATTGGAATTCCCGGTATTATAATTTAAGGACAGGTAAAACCCTAAAATGGAAAAAATGCTTTGAATTGCCTTCCGATATCTGTTTTCCTAGATGAACTCAGATTTCATCCGGTAGATTAAAAATTAACTAAATAACGAAACTGTGTTCAGAAGCTGGTAGTAACAATTATAAAACCGGAATATTAATTATAAAGCACTCAATTTTACATGGGGGAAAAATATGAGAAAAGCACTGCTTATTTTAATAGTTCTATTCAGCGTGTTCCTGGCAATAGGATGCGCAGGTACCGAACAGCCGAATGAAACAGGAACTCCAACTGAAGAGATGCCTGTAACCGAAGAAATGCCTGCAACTGAAGAGGTGCCTGTGACTGAAGAGGTAACTGAAACTGAAGAGGAGACTGCAACTGAAGAAATGAATGCAACTGAAACCGAAACTGTAACCGAAGAAGGAGGCGCAGTCGAAGAGGAAATTATAGCTGAAGAGGAAATGACAGCCGCAGAGGAAGAAGATACTGAAACTGCAACCACCACAGAAAGGACTGGAGTAATCCAGGTAACTCCTAACAAATAAATGGTGGAAGCGGCAGTTCAAAATACAGCTTTTAATTTTAGCCGATTACAGTATAAAATCAGGTAATATCGTAATATGGGCGAATGAGGGTTTTCAAAAACAAATGAAGGTGCAGCTACAGCATTTAAGTCCAATAAGCAGAATAAGATATATCTAAGATCTTTTTCTCGAAAAGGCATCTATGAATGCCTTTATTCGATCCATCCGGTATTGAATAGTTGTTTATAACGGTTATGGTGGGTTATTTCCTTGGAGGATTATAGATCTATAAAAGATGAACAAGATTGTCAAAGAGTTAATTGAATTCTCTGTTTTAAGGATCGTATTTGAAATAGGGGCTTGTCCGGAAATCTTAATTTTATTTGGAAAGTCTTTCAAAAACAGCTCTTATTTTTCAGGTTGGAATATGCAGCTTTTAAGTATGCAATTAAAACTATATCGTTTTTCTATCAATTAAGCCAAATTTATTTTTTTCCTGGTTCTCAAGTTACTGAATCCATTTCAAATAGTCTTATTTTTAAGAGCCTTCTATCATTCCGGAAATGGTTAAACCCGGGGGGAAAACAGTGCTTTGAATTGACTATATCTGTCTTTCAAATTTCTGGTCCATATTCTAAATCATAAAAAAACTATGTTTAGAAGCTGATATGAACTATTATAAAATCAAACCATTATTTATATATTATCTGATTTTTGCGTGGGGAGACGATGAGAAGAGAATTGGTTATTTTGCTGGTCTTATGCAGTGTATTCCTTGCAATAGGATGTACTGACACTGGTACTGAAGACCTGTAACTCCGGTTGAAGAGTTATCTCCAGTTGAAGAGTTATCTCCAGTTGAAGAAGTAACTCCCGTTGAAGCAATTCCAGCTGAGAACGAAACCATAACTGAAGACGAAACTGTAACTGAAGACGAAACTGTAACTGAAGACGAAATTGCGGCTGAAGAAGAATCTCAAGCTGGAAACACTACAGATAGGGGTGGAGTTATCAAAGTAACTCCTAGCCAGAATTACTGAAATAGTAACTCCAACTGAGAAAAAACAGAGATCTAATAATCAGCAGAGCAACTTCTATCCAGAGCTGAACCATTGGAGTAGTAATTCAGAATCTGTCCTTAGTCCCATGCTCTACAGATATTTCTTGATCTCGCGAATGGGATTTTTTAAAGCGACAGCTGCGGAGTTTTTGTTCGAATCTTATTTCTACGAGAGAGCCTTTTTAATAGGTTCTGATTTGTAACTCGTATAGAGGGTAATATGCAGCTCGTATAGAGGGTAATATGCAGCTTTAATTTTATCCTTTCTTTGACATATTGTACTAATTAATACAGTAGTTTTCTTACAAAAAACGCATTGTATCGGCACAGCATCTTTTGGAAAAATGAACACTGTCAAAAATCAAAACACATATTTTTTAATCAGTGGCTGAATAGTTGCTTGAAATTTCGTTTATTCCGCGTTTTTCTTTACTTGAAAATTTCAATTGGATTAAAAAATTCGAAACTACCTATATTTTAGAGATAAACTATATTTTTCAGCGGGTTATAAAATAATGCCTCGATCAAATGTTACTAAGCAAACAAAATTAATCAATCATTGAATATTTAACATAATTTATTATATATAGAATTTCAGCATTAGAAAGATAGTAATTGTAAGAGAAGCACATTAGTGCATGTTTGTACATAGAATACTTGGGGAGTATTCATTAATAGGGGTTTCATCCGATTGAGGGCCCAAGGGATCATAATAACGGGCTCTCAATCAATTACCACAAACAACAGCAAATCTTTATTGCTTTCTCTTACAGTTGTGTAAAGAATATGTGGGAGTATTCTTTAAAGGGGGTTTCATACGATTGAGGGCCCAGGAACCATAACAACGGGCTCTCAATCAATCACCAACACCTTATATTTCAACCAACTTTTTTATACAAATGACAACTAATATAACATGGTATAGATAGAAAATTCACTATTTACAGAATCTCCCCGGATGTTAATTTGACCCCTGATAAATCTCTCTAATAATTATTCTACTATTCTATGATATATAAGTTCTTTGATATATGGGCCAGTATAGAAACTTCACACTTAACAAGTGCAAAAACTTCATACTCTATAATTACTGAATCTTCAAACTCTTTCAATTTTTTGATCACTTTGTCTGTTTCTGGAACTCTCTTTTGCGTGGTCAATCTAACTTTTAATGTTACGTTTTTGACATTTTTCTGTAGCTCTTATTTTTGAGCCTATCCCGAAACATCGATTGATGTGGACCAGCAAGGGTGGTACGTTTATAAAAACCTGATAGGCTTATCCGGCTATCCCGATTTGATAATCGAGGATATTTCCTGAGAACCGGCAAATCCCTGTGAAAACGAAAATGTGACATTTAAAGTTACGCTGATGAATGTGGGTCTTGCACCATCTGGAAATTGCAGTGTAAAATGCTACTTGAATGGAAATGAAATCTCTTTTTCCCCGGTTGCCAGGCTTGAGGAGGGTTCGAAAACTTCCTTTACATTCAACTGGGTCCCAACCAGTCCGGGAAGCATGGACTTAAAGGTAGTTGTAGATGCGGAGGGCCAGTTTTTCGAGTTTAATGAAGAGAATAACGAAAAATCAGGGATATTTAAAGTGATAAGTTTCACGACCTCTTCTTCCGGTTCGTCTCCTTCTTCAAGCTCCGGAGGTGCCGGTGGCTCTCCCGAACTTGCCAGCAATGTTGAGGTAAAAGAAATAGCCCAGTAGTTTATCAGCAACGGCAACCATGCTAAATTCGTATTCTCAAAAAATGTGACCTCAATAGCGTACATTGAATTCGATCCCAAAAAGACCGTCGGAAAAACTACAACTATTGTCGAAACGCTTAAGGGAAAATCCACCCTGGTAACGGAACTGCTCTCCGGGAAAGTTTATGAAAACACTAATATCTGGGTCGGAAATGAAGGGACTGCAAGCCCGGATAACATTGAAAACGCAGTTGTCGTCTTCAAGGTAGAGAAAGCCTGGATTAATTCAAATGGCATTTATTCGGCTTCAGTCAGGCTTTGTAAGTTTGACAACGGAAAGTGGGTAGAACTCTCTACCAGCCAGACCAGTGAAGATGATAAATACATCTATTATGAGGCAGATACTCCCGGGTTCTCAGCTTTTTCAATAATGGCCCTTTATCCGGAAGAAGACGTTTCAGGGGTATCCTTGCCCCTGGGGAATTCTGTCGATGAAAAGGATTTCAAGGCAGTTTCCGGAGCTTCAGGCGAGAAAGAATCTGATGTTGCCGATTCTGAAGCTGAGGGGAATAATTCCGGAATTTCCGGAAGCCTGAAAAAAGTATTACTGCCAGTGGTTATGCTTGTTGCAGTAATTCTGGCTGGCTATGTGATTTCAAGGAAGCGAGGTTAAGGCTTAACTTCCTATTATTTTCTTTTTTGATTCTTCTGCTTCTTTTTTATGGATTTTGATAATTTCATTCTTTTCTGCAGTTCAGTTCTTTTCTGCAGTCAGTTCTTTTTTCTGTAGTTCAGTTCTTTTCTGCAGTTTAGTTCTTTTCTGCAGTTTAGTTCTTTTCTGCAGTTTAGTTCTTTTCTGAAGGTTTTTCTGAGTTTCAGATGGAGAAGTTAGGACGAGCTTACATCAACCCGCCCAGCACCACTCCAAGCCCCATAACAGCCACACAGCCCACAGCTGCTACATCGGTCTTATTCCAGGAAAGCTTATTTTTCTCAACGCTCTGCCGGCTCCTGTAGCCCCTCATGTCCATGGTCAGGCCGAGCACCTGGGTCCTTCCGAGGGAATTTGCGACCAGGGGTACGAGGATCGGCTTTACACTCATAATTTTTCCGCGGAGGCCTTTACCGGGGTTGTAGCCCCTTGCGAGCTGGGCTTCATGGATACGCTGGCCTTCTATCTGGAGGCTTGGGATGAAGCGGAGGGCGATTACGAACATGAGCACGTAGTCCACAGGGATGTGGATTGCCAGGAGGGCTTTCATGAGATCACTTGGTTTTGTGGTGACCACCAGGAGCTGGAAAGCAAAAAGCATTGCAAAGAAACGGAGGGAAAGAACGGTTCCAAAGTCCAGGGCTCCGGTTGTGATCGGGACAAGCCCTCCAGCCGTCAGGGTACCGGCGGGAACCAGGTAGCCGACCGTTTCCCCGCTTTTCAGGGTGAAGACGGTGAGCAGGATCAGGGTGACGCTCAGGAAGACCAGGAGTTTTAGCTGCTTGAGGAGTTCCTGCTGGAGCCCGGCTCTTAAGGAAGCCAGACAAATCCCAAGCACCATAAAGGCAAGGACTTCGGGGTTTGTTGTGAACACGCTCAGGGCTATTATGCCCGTTACTGCAGCGATCTTCGAAAGCGGGTTCATGCGGTGTAAAAAGCTGTCCCTGTTTATGTACTGCATAATCTCTTTCATGCACATGTGCCTCCTCTTACACATTCTTTACTGACACATTCTTTACGGGAAAAGTTCCTGTTAACCGAATCTTCCACAATTTTTCCGGATTCCATACGAATGACCCTTTCTGCATGGTCTCTTACGATCTGCAGGTTATGAGTCACCATGACTATGGTGTGACCTTCCTGCTGGAGCTTTCGCATGAGCTGCATCATCCGGTCTGACTCTTCGGCGTCCAGGCCCGTGGTGGGCTCGTCAAGCACTATCAGTTCAGGTTTCATTGCAACTACACAGGCAACAGCCAGCCTCTGCCTCTCTCCGCGGCTAAGGTGGCGGGGGAAGACTTTTTGCTTTTCACTCAGGTTTACGAGCTCCAGGGAATGGTGGATTGCTCTTGCTGCTTCAGGCCCTTTTACTCCAATATTATTCAGCCCGAAATTAATTTCGGCTTCCACGGTATCTTCAAAGAGCATGTTGTCCGGGTTCTGGAAGACCAGGCCTGTGTGCTTCACGAGCTCGTTTATGGGAACTGTGGAGGCATCTAGACCCTTTAAGGTTACGTTTCCGGAGTAAGGGCGCAGAAGGCCGTTGAAATGTTTCACAAGAGTAGTCTTTCCCGAGCCGTTTTCTCCCAGGATGGCAACGAGCTCCCCAGGGTAGATATCAAGGTCAATGCTATCGAGCGCCAGGACTTCTCCATAACGCTGGGTGAGTTTCTTTACGGAAATAATCGGCTGTCCATCTTTTCTTGAAAGGGGAAGGCCTGTTGTATCTTCCTCATGTGTGTGAGAGGTTGCTGTAAAGTCCGAGGGGCTTTTTATGGCCTTTATTTTACCCTTTTCAAGAAGCACGACTCGATCCCCTATTTCCAGGAAGTCCTCTATATTGTGGTCGATGATTATAATCGTCTTTCCGGCTTCTTTTAAGCGCTTCAGGATGGAAAATACTTTTCTTACAGCTTTTGTATCCAGTTCGGCGGTAGCTTCGTCAAGGATCAGAACTTCCGTATCCAGGGCAAGGGTTGCTGCAAGGGCAACTTTTTGCTTCTGCCCGCCTGACAGAGCGTGAGGAGCCCGGTGTTTCAGGTGGCTGATTTCACAGAGTTCCATTACCTCTTTTAACCTGCGCCCTATTTCGGATTCGGAGTGGAAGCGGTTTTCGAGCCCTGAGCGGATTTCTTCTTCGACGGTGGTGAAAATCAGCTGGGACTCAGCGTCATCAAAAACCATCCCTATATGCCGGCTCAGTTCCTTCATGCCGTCAAAGCCCCGGATATCCTTTCTTTTGAAAGAGAGGTCTCCTTCGATCCGGCCCCCTATTTCATGGTGGAGAATCCCTGCCATTGCAAAGGCAAGCGTTGATTTTCCTGCTGCGCTGTGTCCGGTGACCAGGAGCAGTTCCCCTGCCTGGATTTCAAGGTTGATGCGATCCAGAGCCGGGTTTCCAGCTGTGCCATAGGTATACGAGAAGTCTCTGAGTTCAATCATGATTTATGCTTTCCCCCGGGCAAGTACCTTTGAAGCGGGAACATAGAGGATCTGGACAATAACGGCGTTAGCAATTGCAGTCAACACTACGATGGGGATTATAGCACCGACAAAAGCTCCCATGGTCTCAAATTTTGACATGATTGTAGGGGCAACAAGAAGCATTGCAATGATTACAAAGCTTGTCCCGCTGGCAAGGGTCCCTAGCAGGGTTGAAAGGGCCGGAGAGACCGATAGCTTGTTACTGAGAGCTTTATATGTGAACAGGCATGTGACTGCCCCTATTGGTTCGCTGATAAGGTTTGCAGGTGGGAAAATAGAATGGCTGAGAAGGGCACATACGATGCCTGCTACGATCCCTATCCCTATTACTTCCGTGAATTTGGGTACGACAAGGATAATTGCAAGACAGTAAAAGGCTATTACGAGATTCGAGACTATGGGTCCCGGGATAACAAGGGATAAATAGCGCACAATTGCACCGACTGCGAGTAAAATTCCAACAATAGCGATATCCTGAGATTTCATTAAAACCATCTTCCTGCATCAGTTTTTTAGGGGAACTTTCCTGAGTTCATAAATGCCACAAATCAGTCCAATATCATAAATCAGTTAACACAGCAATCAGTTAACACAGCAATCAGTTAACACAGCAATCAATTAACACAGCAATCAGTTAAACATAGTAAATTGATCAACATAATAAATGCACTCCACATTATAGTACACTAGAGCATAATAATGTACATTAGTATATGTACTTTACGCTTTATCAACCTATTTTTGCGCTTTTTTCTGTGCCTTTACCCGCACCTTTCCATATCTGTCTATAAATCTGTTCATAAAATACTCCGGTTTTTGATACAGCCCTTAGGAATTTCTTACAGCCATGGAGAGCTTCCGACAGGAAAATGGCTCTGATAGGAAAACTGATCATGAGACAGGACATAAGATTAACAAAGACTATTCCGGGGTGTTGCATGTCTTCGGTGGATGAACGTGAGCTGGCTGAAGTCAGGATGATTGAAGAGGGATTCAGGAAAGCCTACGATGGAGATGCTAAAGGGGTGGTAGATGCTTTTAGCAGCCTGAGGGATTTCGCAGTGCAGCTGATATATATGGATATTACCGCAGAATACGAGCTTGATGCAAAAGCTCTGATAATTGCTATGGGGGACATAGGCAGAGCGACTGCCGAAAAAGGAATGGAGATTGCATCCGTAGCCTCAGTCCGTTCTCTTGGGGAAGTGGCTGTTGAGGCTGCAGATCAGAAAAGAGAGTCACTTGCATTAAAAGCACTTTCCGGTCTTGGGAGTCTTGCCCTGGAGTTTGCAGGAAAGGGCATGGATGCTGTGGCAAGAAGTGCAGCCGAATCCCTGGGAAACTTTGGGAAAAACTCTTCAAGGGAAAAAATGGAGGTTCTGGCAAGCCTTTCCGAGATATATCTTATGCAGTTATCCATGAAAGCAATGGAAGAAAACCTCTCCGAGACCCTGGCTGCTGCCGTAAACCTCCTCGGAGAAATAGGGGCTTCTTCAGCCGGGCAGGAATTGGAGGATAGTGCGGTCGGGGCTGCGATCCTCCTTGAGGAACTGGGTACTGCTGCTGTAAGGAAAAGGAATGAGCCTCAGGTAGAGGATGTGATCCAGGCACTTGGAAAACTGGGAAAGGATCTTTCCCGGCAGGGTTCTAAAAGCGCACTTGTTCAAACTGTATGGGCTCTGGAAACCCTCCGGGTCCTTGCGCTGGAATATGGGATGGAAACTGCTGTTGCTGCAGGGAAGCTGGCACTGGAATCGCTAAGTACAGCAGGAGTCCTCGATGAAGCACAAAACCTGGAAAGAATCCTGGAAATAAAGGAGTTCCACCAGCGCATCCTTAGAAGAAATTGATTGACAGTAATTGATTGATAGTAATTGATTGATAGTAATTGATTGATAGTAATTGATTGATCGTAATTGATTGACAGTAATTGATTGACAAAAAGTTGACCTGTAAAAAAGGAGGGGAAAAAGATGAGTGTAAAAACTCTGGACCTGAAGGAACTTCAGGCAGGTCACACAGTTCTGGGATCAAATGTAAACTCTGGATATTAAAAGATCTTTAAATAGAATACGGACACAGGATGCAGTTTTTCAGACCTGGTTTCAACTTCGTAGCTCACCCTCTGGTAAAATAATCTGGAAGAAATATTACAATAAAAATGTCCAAAAATCTATTTTTCACATTACAAAAAAACATATTAGAAAAAGAATTTAAAACATATTAGAAAAGAATTTAAAACATATTAGAAAAGAATTTTTAACATATTAGAAAAAGGAATTAGAATTTGGTGCTCCGGCCGGGATTTGAACCCGAGTCTTCGGCTCGAAAGGCCGGAATGATTGGCCGGACTACACTACCGGAGCACATTGCATCTCACAGCGAATCCAACAATATCCTTTGTAATATATAAATCTGTCCCTTCCCCCCATGGCTTTGGGTGCAGTTAGCTGATCAAACACAGTAATCTGGTCGTATATTTAAGGCAGTGACTGTAATTTTTTATATATTACCACATAACTGACTGAAAAATATTTAGTTAGAAACCCCTCTTCAGGGCTCAGAAATTTAGGGAAGCGCGGTAACAGGGGGGAATTAGTAAATCAAACTCGAGTAACAAAGATGCGAGAAGCAAATTCGATTAACAAATATACGATAAAAGTCAAATGAAAGTAAAAAGAGGAAGATAACAGGAAAGGATGTAACAGGAAAGGATACAACAAAAAGATGATAGGGAATAGTTATGGAGAAGGTAAAGAAAATGGTAATAGAAGTGATAATAGAAAAATGGAAGTAATAATAAAAAGCTTACCGAACAGTTAATAATAGTATGGTGCTCCGGCCGGGATTTGAACCCGAGTCTTCGGCTCGAAAGGCCGGAATGATTGGCCGGACTACACTACCGGAGCATTTTGGTTGTACTTAAGTGAGTTTTATTTCCCTTATTGAAGGGGGATCTTCAATAAGGGGCTCTCTTATAAATAGTTATCTATTGCGGATAGTTTCTGAGGAGGTATTAGTTAAGATCTTACCAGATCTTTTTAGACCTTTCAGGTTTCTTTAGACTTTACCAAAGTTTTTTATTGATCTCAACTTTTCTTTCAGATCTCTTCTCCGATTTCTTCATCATCTTCGATATCCATGTCTTCTTCGGCTTCTCCAGGTTCCTCAGCATTTTCTACCATAAGGTTTTCGATCCATTCGCTGAGTCTTCCGCAGTACTCGGGCTCACAATCCCCGGTACAACCAGTACAGGCTGAAAACAGGTCCCTGGAGAGCAGAAGGTCGTATTTCTCTTTAACCTCCTCTTTTGCTTTCAGGAGGTATGTCCTTGCTCCGTTTGAGACTCCCACCTCACGGATAATCAGGTCCTTGTCCAGAAGCTTTTTTATGATTCTGGAGCATTTCCTGCTGTCGATATCCAGCTCTTTCCAGATTACATTCTGGAAAACGCCGTCTTTATGTCTTCTTATTATATTGTATGCTTCGTCTTCAAGATCCATGCCTGCTTCCACACTAATGAGGTTCCTTCTTCAGACGTTTCAGTCTTCGACAGGAGTGATCAGTATGATATTATTGCCTCGAAGCACTACAGAACCAAGGGAGCGGACTTTTTCCCCTTTTACTATCTCCATTGTATCCACAAGATGAAGATTCATATAGTCGTCCACACTCTTCAGAGTGCCTTCAAGCAAATTAAGGTCGCCTTTCATTTCTACCTGGATCCTTGATCCAACGATTTTCTGAACTTTTTTATTTGGGAACAAAATTAAACCCTCGCTGATTTATTATGGATTTTCGGTTCCCCGTACTCCCGGGTTCCTGCTTCTCTTATTCCAAAGCCGGCGCAGGGCAAATTGTGTCAGGGCTGTATACGCATTTACAATAAGCCTGCTGCCTTTATCAGCTGCTTCCTGCCAGCAACTGAAAAACCATTCCGAATCGTCACTCCACCGGCTCTTAAGAAAACTGAAATTACATACCCTTTTCAGAGATATATAACCATCGATCTCTAGAACTATTATAAAAGCCTTTCAATCCTGAGATCTGTATGCAGGTTTTCCAATTTTTATGTGGTAAAAATAAATAAAAATTCTAAATATCACCTTATTTTAACCAGAATCAAAACAAAACAAAACAAAACAAAACAAAACAAAACAAAACAAAACAAAACAAAACAAAACAAAACAAAACAAAACAAAACAAAACAAAACAAAACAAAACAAAACAAAATAACAAATAAGATAAAAAATGAAAATAAAAAGAAGGTCTGCCGGATGTATCTTGTGGCAGACCCTAACTATCCAGAGCCCGGATTTAGGGATTAAGATTTTTCTGCAGGCTCAGAATTAAGATTTTTTGCAGGTATCAAACCCTGTAATTCCTCACCGAATGGAAGAGGATGAAGGCAAAAAAGCCTACAATAACAAGCATGAGCCCAAAGTAACCTACCGGGTCCCAGACAAAGCCTATCCCGGCTCCGCCTTCTTCCCAGGAAACCAGGACTGCACCCTGGAGGGTTGTAGGGACCACAAGGCAGACAAAGGCCAGCACGAAGATGAAGGCTATGTCAAGGACCTGCATGAGCAGGCTCCTTTCTTTGTTGTTTGCCTTTCTGCTTGCACCACTTCTACTTGAACTACTTCTACTTGCACAATTATTATTTGCACTCTTTTTATTTGCGCTCATGAAATGCCTCCTCAGTCATAATAGCGGAATTCGTGCATGTGCTGCTTTATAGATTGGCGGACTTTCAGGCAGCCTACGGTCTCTATGGAAAACATCAGGCCCACGAAGAGCAGGTAAACAGGGACAAGCCCTGAGAACTCCAGGAGCACGGGCTTTGTTGCCGAAAAGACCGAGTAGACCAGGAAAAGCTGCACCCCGTAAAGGAGGGAAAGCATAAGCGCAATCAGGGCCGAGTCCATGTTTAGCTTGCTTTTGTACCTGGCATTCAGGGATGTATTGCCTGCTGAACTAACGTTCGTATTACCTGCTGCACTCAATACAGGTCACCTCCTTTATGTGCTGGCTGCCTGCTGTTTCAGGATCTGGCCAGCCAAGTTCACTCCAGTTTGGCTCGTTTCCTGAACTTTTCTTGCGCTTGGAAGAGAAGTAAAAGTACGCAATTGTGTAGAAAAGGAGCCCGAAGAGCAGGTTATACTTGTAACCCCAGAAAAGGGTTGACATTATCAGCAGGGCAATCCCGATTGCAAAGTATGCAATATAGGGCTGAAGCGGGCCTGCAAAGGGCCTTACCTTGCTTGTGTTTGTAGGGAAGAGCTTCCTGAAGCGGATAAGAGAGAAGGGGATCAGCACGTAACAGAGCAGGCCCGATATGATGGAAAAGGTGATGACCTGGTCCAGGTAACCGCTGAAAGCAAAGGCTACGGCAATAGGGGCCGTAAAGATCACTGCCCTGTAAGGGGTGCTGTACTTCGGGTGCACCGCGGCAAACCAGGGGGAAACGTATTCGTCCCTTGAGAGGGCATACCAGGAGCGTGAGGCATCACAGACGCATCCGTTGGCGCTGGCGATACAGGTCAGGAAGGTCCCAAGGCCGAGAAGGGCTATAAAGATGAAAATCCCGCCGTTCTGGGCAGCTTCAAAGAGTGGGTATACCGAAACACCAAGCGTATCTGTGGGGATCAGCATGGAGCAAAGGAAAATCGTCATTGCAGCACCCACAAGCAGGGTGATCATCCCTGCCTGCTGGCCCAGAGGCACAGCCCTTGAGGGGTGTTTGCATTCCTCGGCGCACATTGCCGCACCTTCTATTCCTAAGAAGAACCAGGGCCCAAACTGAAGGGCTGCAAAAAGCCCGATAAGCCCGTTTGGCATAGCTCCTTCAAGCAGGTATCCTGGATGGGTCTCAACCACTCCAAAGGCAGTTGCAAAGAAGAAGGCAATGATTGCAAAGAAAGCCAGCATTGTAAGGGCGAAGTTAAGGGTAAGAGCTCCAACGACTCCGCGATAGTTGATAAAGGTCAAAAGTGCAATCACAAGCAAAGTTACGGGAAAAACCTGAAGCTGAGGAAAAAGTTCGGTTGCGATGAAAGCAACAACAATCGCATCTGCGGCTTCAAGGGCGATAAATTCCATGTATACTGCAAGCCCCACAATCGCCGCAGCCCCCGGGCCGACAAAAAGCCTTGCCCAGTCATAAGGCCCTCCCGCAAGCTTTGTTGCCGAGCCTAACTCACTTGCACAGAGGGAGATTATAGTGTACATGGTACCTGCCACAAGCATTGCAAAAAGAGACCCTAATACACCTCCTTTTGCGATGGTGAAGTTCCAGCCCATGTACTCCCCTACAAGCACGATGCCTACGCCAAGGGCCCAGACATGGTATGGCCTGAGGGTTTTTACAAGGCCACCGGCATGTGAGGCATCTGAAATCGATTCTGCCATTTTTTTATACCTCCGTTTTCAAAAATCCAGTCTATATCTCGAAAATACAAAATTATTTTTTGGAAACCTTGCTTGCATCTAACAAAACCCAGCCGAATAGGGCAAAGGCCATGAGGTAGATCAAGCCGTTTACAAGCGTCCAGATATCCATGGATGTGCTCCGTATTTTTTTTAATAGTGTGTTCCGACAGATTCTCCATGACGTTTTTCAGAACAGTAACCCCTGGAAGAGGCAGATACACACTTATTTTGCCATTTTTGTTCCAACATTTATTTTTGCCATTATTATAAATGCTAGAAACGTACGAAACATCCATGTGTTTAAAGTTTACGCCCGGTGATTTATATAAACACCATATTATATAATTGGTGTACAGAACCTCATAAAAATAAGCAAAATATATATACAAATATTGAATATAGCTATATTTTTAGCACAAAGTATAAATACAATATTAAAATGAACAAATGCCGGATTTGGGAAATTTGAGCTTTGCAAGCATTCAATTTTTTATTCCCGGCTACTTGTAATTTTTCAAGTAGTCTGACAGGGTTACATTGCAATGTTTCTTGAAGCTCAGGAAAAACAATCCATCGGTTTTCCATCTTATTTCTAACGGATGCCCATCAGCTGTTCATAATGTGTCCATCGGTTACCCATCGGTTACCCATCGGTTACCTACCGTTGTCGCAAAAATTATAACCTGAACATTCCTCAATTTTCCAGAAAAAGCATCCGACGGATGAATGTGCAAATCTATCCTTAGAATTCTTGAGAGAGCCTCTCAATTAAGAGGCTCAAACTTCAAGTTTCCTTTAAAACTTAATTTTAAGCTTCATTTTAGCTTCAGCCAGTGAGCTTTAATAATACTTCATCCCGGGTTCAGATATAACCCTGGATCTCCGTGCTGTCTTCAACAGGTTTTATATTTTCTTTCCTGGGCCGGGGGATCGCTCTTGCAATGGGGCCGAAAACGGATTCATATTCATTAATGTGCTGGGTAAGCCAGCGGTTCAGTTCAAGGGCAGCAACTGGCGAGAGTATCACTTCGGCTTCAACGCGCCTTTCGATAACCCTGGATTCGGAGGCATCCCCGAACATCTTGGGGGTATCGTTGTAAAAACCGATCCTGAAATCGTAAGGGCTATGCCCGCCTGCAGCTCCGATTGCATATATCTGCCGGAAGTCTTCAGGCTTTACAAACTCTATTGTAATACTCTTTTTCCCTTTTTTGGAAGCTGCGCTTTCAATATTTTCCCTGGATTCGACATCTTCGGCCATAAAAATTACCTCTGTGCTTTGCTCTCGCGAGAGCCCGGGTATCCGAGCTCTGGTTTTTGCCAGTTATTCATATACTGGCAGATTATTCCTTGTAAGTTATTTTTCCCGGTGTGAATAGGAATATTTACCTCTTCATCACTTATAAATCACTTGTCTGCAAAAACTTTTACGATTTGTTCAGCCCTGGACTTTCTTCTTAAGCTTCTTTGCTTCTTCTGAGACTCCCTTTTTCGAATGGACTCTTGCGATCAGTTCCACAGCATCAAGGTTGCGTACCGCACTGTCCAGATACCCGAAAACATCGCCCTGGTATGCTGAAATACCGTACTTATCCTCAAATACCTTAATTATCTGGGAAGGGTCCATACCTTCCATACGCAGCCGGATAATCTTCTCCGAAAACTTCTGTTCTGGGCATCCGCAGTAAGGTGAGTCTCTGCATGTGCAGGTCAAAAAATCCGAGGCAAAGTTCAGCATAAGTACCCTTATTTTTTGATCCAGATGGGACAGAGATTCTCCGTCAAAGACAATATCAAGGGCTGCTCCCTGAAAAACCCTCGAAGGCATGTTCACATGCAGAGAGCTTCCGATCTGGTTTGCATACTTGAAGTATGCAGCATCGAAAAACTCCAGATTGGTTACAATTTTAATGGGACTGTTTTCCGCAAGCACAGCGTCTCGAATCAGGAAAGCTTTGGAGACCGGAAGGAAATGGGCTGCAATAATTTTTCCGAATAGAGTAAGTGTTACTTTATTTCCCTTTTTCTCAAGGAATCTGTAGCTCTGGAGACGGGAAACCAGTTTATCCAGGTCAAAGCCCCCAAACATAAGGGAATGGATATTCCTTAAGTCCTGGACCGAAGAGGTAACAGCAACTGAAGCAAGGACCTCTTCAAGCTGTTCGGCTTCCCCGTACTCGACTCCTGCAGAGAGCATCTCACCCTGCAGTAACTTGATTGCAACCTCTTCTTCAGTATCGGACTGTGAGCTTGAATAGGACTTCCCTGGCACGGGCATGAGCACGATAATACCCCGATCGTGATAATCAGGTCTGCCTGCCCTTCCGCTCATCTGCAAGAAGTCCTGGACCGAAATCCAGTCTATACCCATTGCAAGGGATTCGAATATAACCTGGGAAGCCGGAAAATCCACTCCAGCTGCAAGGGCAGCAGTGGTCACGACTACCGGAAGCTCCCCTTTTGCAAAATGGGTTTCCACTTTTTTTCTTTCATACTGCGAAAGCCCTGCATGGTAAGGAGAAGCCTGGATTGAAAGAGATCCTGCAAGCTTATGGCAGTTTCTCCTTGAATTCGTAAAGACTATTGTCTGTCCCCTGTGCTTTTTCGAAGAGGACATTGAATACTCTTCTTTTGCAAGCTGGGAAATCAGTTTTGACTTTTCGTTTTCCTGGCAGAAAAGGAGGTGCCTGTCAAGGGGAACAGGCCTGTGTTCATAGCGGATAAGCTGGGCTCCGAGTTTCTTTGCATAGGCTTCAGGTTTTGCAACAGTTGCTGAAAGGTAGATGAACTGGGCTTCAGGTGTCGCGTAACGAAGCCTTCCTATAAGCCCGTCCAGCCTGTGTCCCCTTTCCTGGTCTTCGAGTATATGTACCTCATCTATAACAACAGTCCCGATTTTGCCAAGAAAATCAGCATTTCCTGAGCGGAGCATGTGGTCTACGCCTTCATAGGTTCCCACAATTATGTCCGCATTCGGGCTTGTCCGCATTTTCACGCGCTGAGAGGTCTTTATGAGAATTGCGCCAATTTTAATGGAGGTTGTAAGCCCGAGCTTTGAATAGCGTTCCGTGAACTGGTCGTACTTCTGGTTTGCAAGAGCTACAAGGGGAACCAGGTAAAGCATTTTCCCTTTTTTATCCAGCAGGTTCTGAATACCTGCCATCTCCCCAATCAGAGTTTTCCCGGTTGCGGTTGCAGAAACCACAAACTGGTTTTTTCCTTCCAGAAGCCCGGATTCTACAGACAATGCCTGCACGGGAAGCAGGGTCTCGGATTTCTGGAGAAGCAATTCTTTGAACTTTTTTGCAAGGGGGAGGTTCTTTACCCTGAAAGTGGATTCGGAGGGATTTGTCCTGATAGTGTCATAACGTGTGAATTCGGGGTCCAGCCTCTCAGGGCTCAGCATACGGATTGTCCTGTCAAGGTCTCTTGTTTTGTGAAGAACCTGCTCAAGGAAATCAACTGATTTTTCCCCATACGGTGCTCCTGCTGAACGGACTGCCCGAAGCAATTCTTCTTTTGCACAGTCTTCACAGATGAGCTCATCGTGGTACTTGATGGACTTGCTGTTTACAAAGTTAAAACGTTTATTGATCCAGCAGTGTTTGCAGATCTTTACCCTATCAGAACTGAGTTGAAAGCCCTTGAGCATTTCAAGAAAAGCCTCTTCATTTGCAGGGTCCCCTCCTTCGTTGAGCATAATCCTGTTTGCACTGCGCAAAAGCTCTATGAACTGCTGGGGAGGAATGAATTCCTCATTTTTTTTGCCGGTAAGAAGCCGGATTTTATGAGGTCGTGGACCTTTATAACTGTCCTTTATATGGAGCTCAGCCATGGAAAGCGGCTGTTTCATACGGTCCTTTATGGTCATCACTACAATTTTTGATTTTTCAGCATAGCTTAGGACCCATAGCGTCATTGTTTATCCTGATATGTGAATGGTATAAGTAAGCTTCCTTTCGGAGGTCGAAAAATGATAGTACTCTGCTGTCTTGCCGTCTTTATCCAATAATACTGCAGCATCGCCTATGAAAATTAGGGTAAAAAATGAGGTTACGTTTTTCAGTAACTCTTCCAGAGTATAAATATTTTTTAGGGCACACCACCTGATTTTTCCTGTAGTGTATGCCTTCCTGAGTACTTTTTTCAGAGTATCTCCTTAGTATCTCCGTATATAGTATCTATCGTATTTATATTTTATTACTTTCTTTTTATATAAGAACCGTTTTGGTTTGTTTTATGGCAACAAAAATTCCTTATTTTCAGAACACAGGATCTTCGGTTGAGCTGGCATACAGGTTCAGCTGAACAGGAAATTAAGCTGGATAAAGAAATCGGGTTAAATAGAGAAGTTCAGTTGAGCAGCAGCTTGGTTGAATAAAGAGGTGGTAAGAGGGGGCTGAAGAGAGAGTTTTATATTTTCAGTTGCTACTTTCTTTCAGTTGCTACTTTCCTCACACACCCTTTATAAACATTTTAAAGGCAGGCTCCTTCCTTTGCAAACCTGCACATGCAGCTCTGAACCTCGGGAATTTTTCCGATAGCATCCGAGAGAATTTCGAAGATTGAGTCCTGAGCCTTCCCAACAACTTCTGTGACTTCATCTGCTGTTAATTTCTGCGTGGTCATCCCACATGCCTGGTTTGTAACGATGGCAAGGGAAGCGTAACAGAGACCGAGTTCCTTTGCAAGGACGACTTCCGGCACACCAGTCATGCCAACGACATCTGCAAACTGGCTCATCATTCGAATTTCAGCCCGGGTCTCAAAGCGGGGACCTTCAGTACAGGCATAAATTCCCTCGGTATAGGAAAGTCCCTGTTTTCCCAGGGCAGACTTAATGGCTGCCTTTATTTCAGGGCAATAGGGCTCAGTAACGTCAACGTGGACAGTTTTATCGTCATAAAAGGAAGAGGGCCTGCTGCGGGTAAAATCAATGAAATCGTCAAGCACGACAAAACTGCCCACGGGATGCCCTCGCATTGACCCGACCGAGTTTGTGGATATTACGCGTTTTACTCCCAGGGAGTTTACGGCCCAGATATTTGCCCTGTAGTTAACTCTATGCGGCGGGATATGAATTTCTTCGGCATGCCTGGGAATTATTGCAACGCGTTTTCCTTTTATGCTGGTTAGATATGCGGTAACCTCTCCATAGGGGGTTTTCACCAACTGGCTTTCGCAGTCTCTGTATGAGCTGAAACCCACACCTCCAAGCACTGCAATCTCTGCAATTTCAGGTGCCTTCTCCATTTTTATATCTCCTTTTCCGCGTTTTAATAGTGAACGTATTAATTTTCAACTGATTTGTTTCTCCGAAGTTCATGCGCTTTTTTTATTTCTTCTTCCTTTCACTCTCTTCTCGCTTTCCGGAGTCTGGTTTGACAGGGAATACTTTATCCCTGCAAGTGCAATGAGGATTGCAATTGCAATCGAATATACGAAGTACTGCAACGCAAGGGAAGGATCGCTTAAGACCCCGTCAGATATGGAGGCTACTGCCAGGATGTATGTGCTTGCCCCCCAGAAAAGAAGGCCGGTTGCGATCACGAAGAGGGAGAGGGAGACACTTCTATATATGGGCCTGCCCTCCATCCTGAGGTCGAAAATTTTTCCCATGTCCGCAAGCAGGAGGGCTGCTGCATACCACCAGACAGATACATTGATGAAGACCGAAATAAGAGTCAAGGTGCCGTGATACCAGACCCCTTCTGCGGAGTAGAGTTTCCATACCTCCATAGCTCCGTATACAGTGGCTACAAGGCTGGTAAGCAGGGCAGCAGTGTAGCTGATGAAGACCATTCTCTGCTCAAGGAAAGCATCCCAGAGCCTTTCTTTTTCGAGGGCAACAATATCATCGAGCCCGAAGCCCCTGTACAGCATGTAAAGCCCGACAGCTGCAAGAATTCCCACAACTGCCCCTTCGGGGTAGCGGGCAAGCAGGAAGATGGCATAAATCAGAAAAGCAAGACCTATAGGTACAAAAAAAGTCTGAGAAATCTTGGGGTCACTGAAGGCGTGTTTGAGGATATAATATGTGCTTTCCAGATTTTCACTCTGCATAACGACAATACGTTTTACGGAGTCAATTTTCATTCTGGACTGCACAATAGGGACAAGAGTTTCATCCTCTGCCCCATCCGAGACAAAAACGGCTCTCTGCACTTCGTTCATCTGGAGATAAAGTTCGAGCTGTTCGGCGATCTTCTGGTCTGAGATCACGCCGACATTCTTATCACCTGCAAAAGAGACGATCTCAGCGTCAACTCCTTTTGCCCGAAGCTCATCAAGGATCCGGATCCCTCCGAAAATCGTATTTGTGTCCGAATCTTCAGGGTCGGCAATCCCGAGTGCAACTGCTGCCTGAACATTTGCCTCCCTCCCTACGATGGGAGTTCCCATTTTTGCTTTTTCGCCCAGGTCGTTATCCCTGTCTATGCATATAACTAAGGTCTGCATGTCTCCTCTATCATTTTTATGGAGATATTCTGTCCCGGAGATCCAGTTATCTACTGAAAAAGGTATCTTATCAGGTTTCCGATTTATCAGGTTTCCAATTTATCAGCTTACAGAGGATGCATTACAGGAGCCGTTTTTTATATTCGCCGGATCCTTTCCCCTTCTTTCCGGTAATTTATTCCTGACCTGATACACTCTTTGAATTTGTTGAACTTCCTTACTCTTTACAAGTATACTATTTCAATTGATGGTTTATATAGTGAACTGCGCACACAAGCTACTTGAAGTTCTGTAAAATGGGCAGACCCTTTTACAGGGTATGAACTCTATATATATTTTATCTTCGTTTTATAAATTTCGGCTGCTGATATCTTACATGATAACTATTCTTTTACAAATCCCGAAAAAACCTTCACTTTCAAGGATAGTGTTATAATTCTGGATACCGATATATAAGTGTTTAAAAACAGGCTCTCTCCAGGAGAGAAATCTATTCTTATTATTGAACATTTAAAGGGGTTTATATGGCAAAAGCAATTGAGACTGAAACAAAAGAAACCGGAGCCGGTAAAAAAGGTTTCAATATTCAGGAAAAAATTGGAAAGCTAGGGGATGATATTGATAGCCTTGCAAAAAAGACTGGGGACGAAGCCTCAAAACTTTCAAAGAATATCAATGGAGAAATTAAGTCACTATCCGGGGAAATAAGGTCCATTGACGTAAAGGACGAGGTAAAAAGCATTACTGGTAGAGTCGAAAAGCTGGTTGATTCGACCGGAGACAGTGCGAAAAAGCTTGCCTCGGAGATCAAGGCAGATATCAAAAAGTTAATGGATAAAATTTAAGGATAATTTAAAAGAAAAAAATAGAAACAAATGAGATCGAGGATGAGGAAGCGGAGGTCTTCTTCGTCTTTATTCTCTTTCTTTATTCTCTTTCTTTATTCTCTTTCTTTATTCTCGTTCTTATTTTCGTTTCTGGCTTTTTCAAGGATTCAGCATCCACTAATTTAGTTTGAATTCCAGTTAGTATCGGATTCCCTGCGCATAGACCGCATCGACAACCTCGCCTTCGGTCACTGTGACTGTCACTGTAGCTGTATCGATTACAGCCGGATCTTTTTCAGAAATCAGATCAAACTTGTAGACGAACTGCCAGCACGAGGTACAGTTGAGAGTTCTGGTTTCAATAAAAACCGGTTCGGTCAGATTGTAGGTTTTGTAAGAGTCAAGGTCTCTTACATAATCCTCAGCTATCTGCTGACTCTCTCCTTTCGAGGTTTCATTTACTCCATCATTGTTATTGTCAGTTCTTTCGGTACAGCCGGATATGGTAACAGAAATACAGAAAATTATCAGAAGCAGGGGGAAAATAAAACGGATTTTCATAGGTTTTTATCCTTCTCTTCTAGCTTACTTTTTAAAAAGAAGTACAAAACGAAAGTATTTAATAATTATTTAAGATCTTATCTGCCTTAAATTCCGTCAGGCAGCTGCCCGATTTGTTTATGTTTTTGCAAAACCAGCCCGAATTTCAAGTTTTCAGGATCAATGTTGTCAAAAGGATGTGAAATGCATTAAGTCGGATTCCCCAACGAATACTCCCAGCAGGCATTTGAGCACTGGAATTCTCAGGCTTGATCTCACATACACAATCAAATCCGTGGGTACTAGCGGGAAAAGAAATCCAGCCTTCAAAGCCTTTTTCCAAACTTCCTGTATTTAAACAAGACGTTTTGTTCATAATGGGTAATTTTATAATTCAGTCCTGCTTAATGTATAAAATCTCTTTGAGGGAAAAAATATGCAAACGTATTCGGGTTTTCTAAGGAGGTTAATAGCCTCTATAATTGATTCTTTTATAATCATCCTTCTTCTGGCTTTTATTCAGTTCATGTCAGGAGCCATGGGCGGAGCCTTTTTTTATATTCTTTTAATCCTGCTTTCCTGGAACTATTTTGCATACCAGGAGAGTTCAGTAAGGCAGGGAACAGTTGGGAAACAGGCGATGAATATTATTGTAACTGATCTTAACGGAAACAGAATTTCCTTTGAGCGTGCAACAAAACGCTTTGTGGGAAAGATTCTGGCATTCCTTCCTTTCTTCGCAGGATTCTTGCCCATTCTTTTTACTGAAAACAAACAGGGACTGCATGATAAAATAGCAAAAACTCTGGTTCTCGTTCGAGAGGATTGAATTTCGGTTTCCAACTTTATTCATTTCTTCACTCTTATTATCCTTTCTTTCCTCTTTTTCTTTTATGTTCTCTTTTTTACTCTTTTTTATCTCAATCCAATCAACTACTGTAGAAAGGTTTTAATATTTATATAGTGATAAAATACTTTTATGATTCCTTACATAAAGAAGTAGGAAACTATTTGCCGCCAGAGAAAGTAAGGAACGGTTGACATGTCAATTTATGTTGAACAGCGCAGGTCTGCAAAGAAAAGTTCTATTAAGATCAACTCAACTCCTGTTGATTATGTGCAGAGTTATCCAGTCCAGAGTAGCCCAGCTCAAAATGGTTCCTTTCAGGATTATCCGGTTCAGAGCAGTCCGATTCAGGGCACCTCTCTTAGTTTTCACCCTACCCTTCCAGAGAATTCCCCCGCCTCGCTCTTTTCCGGACAGTATTCGGGGCTTAAAGTTTTTCTGGATATGGATGGAGTACTTACGGATTTTACAGGCGCATGCGAGAGATTAAGTGAACATATGATGTTCTGGTACACTGCCGATAAGGAACGTTTCTGGAAGCACATTACGGCTGCAGGAACCCGGTTCTGGTCCGATATGCCCTGGATGGCTGGAGGGAAGGAACTTCATGGCTTTCTTAATAGTTCCGGCTTACACCCTACAATCCTTTCTGCCCTTCCTACCCCGGACCGAAAGATTGCTCTGGTTAATGCCAGAAAAGGAAAAATAGAGTGGCTGAAAAAAGAACTCGGAACTCCATACGCAAACAATGCAATCCTCTGTTTCCGCCCGGAAAAAGCTCTCCAGTCCGGAACCTCAAGGGTCCTGATCGACGATAACTCCGATAATATCCGTGAATGGGAAGAAGCAGGAGGGACAGCTATCCTGCATAAGAGCACGGACAGGACAATCAGGTGTTTAAGCAAAACTATTAAACTCGAGCAAAGATTCTAATTATTTAAATTGTTACGTTTTCCAGGTTCTTATTCCTCTTCCAGGCTGAACCGCAGGTTTTTCTGGATTTTGCTTCCGCTTATAGAAAAGCGGCTTATTCCGGAAACATCTGCTACTGGAAGCGCAGGCGGGCGATGCATCATAAGCAAAAATACAATTAATTGATTTTAACCTGCTTGTTCGGGTAATAAACCTTAATTCCAGGATGATGATCTTTAACTCCTGAGGCTCTTTCTGAAAATTCTTTCTTATTCTGGAAGCTTACAATTCTTAGCAAAATAATATAAATTAAATAATAAAGCTGTATTTTGTCTATTGTTTGTGCTTCCGCTAACCTCTGACGCGTAACTTTTGACACGTTAATCATATCGAACAGATCTTTCATCCCGGCGGGAGCTCATCCTCCCTCATTCCTCCCGTTTTCCCCTGGATTATAGGACAAAGGAAGGAAAAAATTCAGGCTTATAAATGATGTTTTCTTGATTTTCAAAAAAGTTTAAAAGGGAAGAGGATTTTGATCTTTTTTTCAGTAAAACCTCCTCTACCTTCCGGTTCATCTTTTCATCTCTGTCTCCTGTGAAGTAAATACGCAATCCCGGTGAGTCCACTAAAGGTGAAAAGGGCTCCAAATCCAGGTGTACTTTCTTCTGCAACCTTTTCTGCAACTTCTCCTTCTACCGGCTCTTCAATTTCCATGTTGCTCTCATAACGAGAATCCGAGGAGGATTGTATCTGGCTACTTAATGGAGCAGCCCTTTCGTCTTTTGTAGCTGGCTCTCCAGCAGGCATTTCAGGAACCGTTTCTTCGCCATCGTCTGCTTCCGGACCGGAGAATTCAGGTACCTCCACGAAGAGGGATGTATAGGGTGTCACAAACTCAAATTCAAGGGCCAGGTCCGTTACTGCAGACACAAGTGGCTCGTTTTCTCCTTCTACTTCAATCCTATCCAGCAGGGATTCGATGGTTGTATAGGCCCAGAGCCTGGGGATAAAGGCATTTTCCCCTTTCGGGCTTACAGTAAACTCTTTTGAAAAAATTCTAGCCCCGGTCCTGGTACTGGCCGAAACATCCGCCTGGATTTTGCTGGTTTCAGAGCTGTATTTCCCGAGGACAATAGTATCAGAGCCCGCAAATAGGTTCTTTTCCCCGGTGTTTACGAGTTCGGAGATTCCACTGCTGTAGGAGAAGTCCATGTCCGTGACCAGGGGGGTTGAAATCGTTTTATAGAAGCCCCCTATTTCCTCAGAAGCGTTATCTTCCGGAGCGAACCTCTCTGCAGTCCCGTTATTTTCCAGGCTCATAGCTCTCAGGAAACTATAGTTATTTTCGTCTTCAATCCCGAAGGCAATGGAAAAGATAGATACATGTGCGGTATTGGCATCTTTAATGTTCTGGCGGATTGCGTAAGGGGAAACAACGCCTTCAGTTGGCTCTCCGTCTGTAAGGAAAACAATTATGGGCACTCTTCCGCTCTCAAGGTTGAACATCCCAAGAGCTGTAAGCAAGGCTTCATTTATGTTTGTGCCGCCGTTTGCCTCAAGGTTATTTACAAAGTCAAGAGCCCCGGTTTTTTGCTCATCGTTTGCTTCCATAAGGGTTCCGGAATAGCTCTGTATCGAACTGTCAAAGAAAATAATGTTAAAGTAATCTCCGGGGGGCAGGTCCTCAATAATGTTGCCGAAAGCATCCTTTACCTGCTCGAGCTTGTATCCCTGCATAGAGCCGGACTTATCAAGGACAAAGATTATTTCTTTGCTCATGGCTGAGGTCCCGAGGTCTTCTTCGCTAGGGGAAAAGATGTGCATCATATACCCCTGGCCTTCATTTTCGTAAAAAAGCATGTTCCCGTTCAACGGAGGGTTTGCCGTTTCAAACACTACCCTGAGTTCCGAGATGGGGAGCGAGTCTGCCTTATAATGTACCTGCCCTCTGTTTGAGGAAAGGTACTCCACCTCAGCTTCCGGGAAAGCAGGGGTTTCCAGGCGGATAAGCTGGTTTGCAGAATTTACGTTTATGGTTACCGAAAAGTTTGCCACTGAACGGCTGCTTTCCAGGAACTGCACGAGTTCGTATTCCCCAAGAGTTTTCTTAAGCGCCTGTTCATATGTCAGCTTCACGATGATGCTCTGCCCGGGCTCAAAGCTCAGGGCATAGGCGAAAAGGTTTTCATCCTTTGTTTCAAGGAGGCCTGCTGTCCTTCCTTCCGATGCGGCAGACTCAAATCTTTCGGAAGCCTCTTTCTTTGGAAGTACGTCAGCCCTGTACTCTTTTCCATCAATAATCAGGGTAAAGCCCGAAATGAAAGCTTCTTCAGGAATCAAAAAACTGAACTTGTCTTCAACAGCCGTTTCAGCCGGGTTGCTGAGCTTTTCTTCAACAGTGGTAATTGCATACCCATTGTTTACATCCGTACTGAGCTTCAGGTACTCTGCAACAGGGCTGGCTGCCCCAATCTGAATAGATGCCAGCAAAACCAGGCAGATAATAAGAACTTTCCTTATACAAAATCCCCCTTCAGTTGATCCGATATTCAGGAAAATTTTTTGACTTTTTTATGCAAGAATTCAGGAATAATTCAGCAAATATTTATTACTGATATGTATGAAGATATGCCACTGTTTTATTTATATTTGACTTTAGCTGCGGATTCGTTCAAAGTTATGCAGGAAATTCGTGTAATGTATGAGAAAGAAAAAGTTCCTTTAAAAGAAGTTTTAGAATAAATAAAATATCCGTCATCAGTATAAATTCTAAAATATATGTAAAGTGATCAATTAGTAAAGTTATATGCGTGCCCATTGGTCATCGGTTAAGACATTTTTTGTCTGAAGGCTATCGATTTTAGAGTATAAATTAGTTTCAAATTTCGAACACCGATACTAAAATCGATACCTGTTCCAACTTCATATCAATATATGTTTTCGAGATATGTCACAGAAATAGGGTAATTTATTATGATTTCTCTCTTAACCGATGACCAATGAATAGTAATTATTATAATGCCCATAATGACGGTTCGGCAACACTTGTCTGAGGGTTTGAAAAAGTAATGTACTTTTCCTTTATGGATCTGAGAATTATGGAGTCCTGCTTCCGCCTGAAAAAAGAGATAATTGGAGACATATATTTGTGGATTATGAGTCGGCGGAAGCGACATTAATAAATACACATTTTTTTATTTATAACCATTTATCCGGGTAACAGCCCTTAGCTTTACGCTAATACCCGAATTTTGTTTCAGTTCAGGTTGGGGCTGGAGGGCCCCAGAACTTTTCGGGAATCATTTATAAAGGCTCTTCGCTATTTAATGTGGGTAACTTACATTCATCCACTAAATGTTGAATTAGTATGTATAAACTTTAGAATCATTTGTTGTTGAAAATCACATTCAAGCTCGATGTTTCTCTCTTTTGCCTGGTTACTTTAGAACTAAGAAATTGTTTTCAACCCATACAAAACAGCGAAGATCCGAAAATATTTATTTCTACAGGCAAAATGATGTTTTTCCGAGTTTTCCGGTTTTTTGGGTTTTTCCGGCATTTTCCGAGTTTTGTGTTAGTGCAGGTAAAGGCTCAGTATTCTGAGATGGATTCCAGGGAATTTTCTGCAAGATTTATGATCCTCAGCTTCAGACTCTCTACATCTTCAAAAAACGCGGTATGTTCTCCTGAAAATATATCCTGCTGAAGCTTCCTTCCGAACTCATCATCCTTTCCGGGCTTTAAACGCAGGACTAGAGAACATGGGGCATAGCTCACTGCAGTTGCAAGTTCGTCGCAGTCCCCGTCCGTAATTCCCAGAATAGGGATTCCAAATCTGGAAAAGATATTTCCTGCAAGCTCTGTCGTGTCATCCCCGACAGTAATGGCAAGACCTGCCCCTTCCATCATCTCAAATGAATGCTCTGCGCAGTGGTCTATAAGAATGACCTTAACTCCCCCTTCCGGGATTTTCTCCTGCAAAAAACACTGTTTCAAAGGAAAGGTTTTCGCTATTCCTTCGGTTTTGTATTCCATCAGGCTTTTGCAGACGTCGGGACTTTTTCGGGAACCTGTGGTTTTTACCCAGGCTCCGGACAGGTCAACAGGCACTCTTTCTCCATGTTTATGGAGAATTTCGATACCCTGTTCCTTTATGGTCCCTCCTTCTATTGAAGTCAGAAAGCCGTTTTCTGATACGAGGACGACCTCAGAGGAAGTAGCTTTCCCAACCACGATCCCTTCAACCATTATGTTTGCCCCTGGAAAGGTTGAGATTCGTCTCAGAACATGCCTTCCCTGATTGCTGATTTCTATGGTATTGACTGGCATCGGAGGCGGGGAAATTTTAAGGTTCAGAAGGCCGGAGAGTTTTTTAGCATGGGGGTCTGCAGCCTGGTTCCAGGGAATGAGTTCCCCATCAAGGCATCCGGGCCTTTCAATCTGAAGAAGGGGTTTCTCTTCAGGATTTTGTATATGCGAAACCACGATCCTTCCGAAAGTCCGGCCGGTTTGAAGCTCCCTGCCGTGGTTCAAAAGGCACACCATGTCGTTCGACCCGAAAAGAGACTCGATGCAGGCGCTGGGTTTCAGAAACTGCTCGATATCAATCAAGTTTTCAAGGCCGGCATCAATCGCCGCAACTTTTCCCAGGGTACCGCAGAGGCAGGCATTTATGCAATTTCCCCTGGAGATAAGTGTAAGAATGTCTTTAACTGTCTGGGGAGAATCCATAAGCTGTAGGTTATGAATCACTATTCCAATCTGCATATATTAAAAACATATATAGTCAAACTAATTATACTCATCGAATTAATTTTGTATTAATAATTTAATAATTTTTTCCTAAATATTTTGGGATATCTGCTTTTTCATTATTCAAATTCCCGGCAGATATCATAAGATTCAGCCAGTATAAAGGCATGGAGCTATTTGATAATTTATTTGTATTGTCTGAAGAGACGTATCTATACTATATCCGGTGAAGAGTTTGCTTCAGGGACGTCTCCGCTAAATATCAAAAGTTATATGTCCATAATTTATGTTAATTAATTTAAATATTGTATTATGAAATAATGTAATCTTCAATATTTTCAAGTCTTATATTTTACGCTTATATCTATTCATGTGCGTGGATCTGACCCCTGCACCCATGGCAGGAACTGGAAAAAGGGATTGGTGAACGGTTTGATTGAAGAGTTCGCAATGGCAATACGGCAGTTAAGCCTTAAAAAGCTCAGAACCCTGTTTATTCTCCTCGGAATCGCTATCGGAGTGGTAACGGTAGTAGCCGTCGTCTCGTTCGGAGAAAACCTTCGTATCAATGCAATCGAAGAGATACCGAAGTCCCGGGACCTGACCTTAATTGAGGCATCTCCGGGGCTCAGGGAAGACGGACTTGTCCTCATAAGCGACTCAAAAGTAGAGGAAATACAAGAATACGGGAAAGTGGCATGCCCTTATGTAAAGGATGCTTATGTCAGCCCTTCAGGGACCTATTTTGAATTGTTCGGGGTCCAGGACGATTACAGGACTGCAAATGAGCTCGAACTTGCCGAAGGGAGCTGGTTCGATAGTGACCAGAACCAGATCGTACTTGGAAGTGATCTGCGGGAAAAACTGGAATAAATAGACGGGGCCAAAATAGGGAACCTGATTACGGTCAGGCTGCGCCTTTATGAAGAAGACGGGGCCTCTTTATAGGGAAATAAGTTTTATTCCTGTGGGCCATCTGAAACCTGCAGGAAACGAACTCGATTCAGGGGCCTTCATGAGGCTTGAATCTGCAAAAGAACTCAGCAAAAAGGAGTATTATGACGGGGTCCTGATAAAGGTGGAGAGTTCTTCGCAGGTTCACGAAACAAGGGAGCAGGTCGAAAAACTCGGGCTTTCCTCTTCAAGTGCCCAGGACGAAATCGACTCGGTAAACAGGATCATGAACGGGGTGACCCTTGTCCTTGCCTTTTTCTCAAGTATTTCCCTGCTTGTAGGCGGGCTGATGGTGGTCAACACAATGGTAGTCTCGGTCTACGAAAGGACCCGGGAAATAGGGATTTCAAAGGCTCTCGGGGCTTCGGAATCTTACATCCTGCGGATGTTTTTAGCCGAATGTCTGTTTATAGGAACCATTGGAGGGATTTTAGGGGATCTCTTTGGCGTCCTTTTTGCAGCCCTCATAGACAGAGTAGGAAGGTCTCTGCTAATGTCAAGGCTTGAAATCGGATACCGAACACCTTACTGCCTTAAACTTCAAGATTCTTGCAGCCGGGATCCTAGTCTCCTTACTCGTGTCCGTGCTTTCGGGGGTCTATCCTGCCGGGAGGGCCTCAAAACTGGGTCATGTCAGGGCTTTAAGGCAGCTTTGAAAGGGAAATCGTCGGTTGCAGAAGGGGTTGTAAGGGGAGATATATAATCTCAGGAGATAAACTACCTTGAATACCGGAAACAAGATCTTAATAGCAGGGCTTCTTGGAGTCGGAGTGCTGTTCCGGCTTCCCTTTTTTTCAGTAGATGCTTACTCCTTTTACTGAGGGCAGGCTAAGGATATCGTCAACAAGGTCTCCGGGGACTTTGTGGTCGGTAACGATGGTGAGCCTGGGACTGTCCGTAAAGTATGGGTCATCTGAGACGGCCTGGCGAATGCTTACGTTGTGTCTTGAAATCAGGCCTGCAACTTCTGCAAGGATTCCAATGTGAGCAGCGTCTTCAGGGATGATTATGATTACCCCGAGCCCGAGAGCAGGGGCAACGTCTCTGAGAAAAGGGATTGAATGAACATTTTTGAATATAGTGCTCAGGAGTTCGTCAGAGATGATGGTCTTTGTGGTCGCGTCAACCACCCTCCGGTCAACCCCTACTTCCTTTGCAAGCTGAGTGTGTGCGATCTCGATGCTTCCGGAAGTTACCTTTCCTTCCTCGTTCACCTGAAACCCGCGTTCAAAAAGTAACTTAAGTACTTTTGCCTGTGCCGGGTATTTCTCGAACTTTTTGAGTAGTGTCTGCCACATAGAAATTATCATTAAATTGAGTCTCCAATATAAAGCTTACTGATTAGACCTGAGATGCGGGATTGATAAAAAGTTGCATCTGTTCCCACAGATATTTCCCCAAATCCTGAGGAAGGAATCGAACCTGAAGTAGCCTGCTAAATCCAGCTGAGAAAGTATTTTCAGTTTATGAAATTGTGTTTTGTCCCTGATAAGTTGGTTGATCTATTTCGGAATCCATAGAAGGAATCTCTCAGTAATCTCCCCTGCGTCGCAAAGGGCCTGGCCCGACCCGCAACATACTAAAAAAATGTCTGTGCCTGCAACACAACTAAAAGAAATCGAATATTATGGAGAAATGGTCCTCTGGTATGAAAAATTATTCTCCAGCCCCCTTTAATGTCAGTTATATTAAACTTCTTTCCATTTTTTTGACATCGGTCACGGGTTTTTGGAAATATTTGCGGCATCGTTTTCAGGATGTTTCGATTTGAGGCCAGTTCTCATAAATTTTACTTTTTGTCCTACTTTATCTATTATTTGCATCTCAATTTTTCGAATTAATGTTATTTTATTCAAAAAATTCTCATACCTTAAGACTCAATTATTAAAAAACTAGAGTTTTTCAAAATCAGTAGTTAAATGTTTTAACTCAATGAAAATGCAAACTTCAACCTCACTGGAAAAAAATCGAGGTGAATTTCACCCACTTATCAGGTTTGATTTCTTTAAGGCTCCGAAGCATTGGTTCGAGTCTTATGTGAAAAGGTCAGATACTTTCGTTTGATTCTACAGTTGTGAGGTTTGAATATTTTACCCCTTTAAGAGCCATCATAGCTTCAGCAAGCTCTGCAATTTCTTCGCCGCTTCCGTCCAGAACGACTACTTCAAAACAGTCGTCAGGATCAAGATAAATATGCACGGAAGACTTTATCAGGTGAGAATAGTGATGCTGAATATCAGTTATGGCATTTGAAAGCCCGCGTTTTGTGTGATCATAAATAACCGCGACTGTTCCGACACGATGGCCTTTAATGTCATTCATCAACTCGTAATAGGAAATATAACTCCTAATGGCATCTCTTATGCCTTCCGAGCGGGAAGAATAACCTCTGTTTTCAATAATCCCGTCAAATTTATCAAGAAGAGTATCGGGAAGTGAAACCCCTATCCTCATAAGTTCTGTTTCCATTCTATCACTCACCAGGTAATTTCAAATTCATTTGAATGATTCTACTTTAGTTATGATACGTATTACTATATATGTTTTTTTAACTTCCTCTCTAAAATAAAAGAGTTGGCTGGTGCGAACTTTATTATATATCACTAATGAATAATAAAACTAACGTTTGACTGAAATCCCGAAGCATCTCTGTTGAAAACATCTTTAGTATAGCACCTACTTTCTCAAGGCGTGACAAGAAGCTATGCTATATTACGCCATTGTGCTGCCTCTGCCTTTTGAGGCAATCCTACTGGTGACATACATGAATAGCAACTTTTATGTGTGAAACTCACATGACAATGTCACGAAATCAAGGGGGATAACTTTGATAATTCGTTAGGATGAGAATACTATGAAGAATAAAAGTGAATTGCCATAATCTCTTTATAAGTAATACATATTTTATATTTAATAACATCAAATACGATATATTAAATGAAAAGTATTAAGTATAAGCTTGTTATACATTCATATGTCTATACGAACAGACATTAAAAACATAAAGACCTCCCAAATTTGTGGATGGCACCTGCAATGCTTGGAATTCCTCACCTGTAAAGCGGGCAGGTGGGGAGCCTCAGGTGCGAAGGTGGAGCCAGAAAATGTTCTGGCTTTATGCTCATTATTTAACTTTTTTTACATTCCGCATGAAAACTGTTAGGTATCTTCTGTTGCGTCTCTGGCTTTCAGATCCAATCGATATAGGGCCGGAGTCAGTTACGGGAAATTGGAAGAATAAAATGGCCCTCAAATCTAGCCAGACAAAAGCTATGACTTTGCTGTAGCTGGACCACACGTCCTTGTCAAGCAGAAGTCCCGTTATGAAGGGGCCTTTCTCCTGGTCTTTCACTTCAGCTGTCACCTTTATATTGGTGCCCCTGTTGTTCTGGAGGGTCAGGGGTAAGGACCCGCTCGGCGTTCCCGGGCAGACTGTTCCGAAATCGACTGAATTCGGTGAGACTGTCAGGGAAATTGCAGGTATGATATTCACATTAAGTGATACCGTTGCCTGCGTTAATTTGATGTACCTGCAGGACAGGAACCTGTATATGGAAATTCCAGGTTCAGGCAGTAAACAAAAATCCGAAAAAACAAAGTATCAGATCATTCTTATTGCCGCCCTCAAAAAAGAAATTGAATTAGCTCGCAGACTTGACCCTGAAAAGCTTGCAGCTGAAATCGAAAAAACAGGTTTTTCCTGCCAGCACTGCGGGAAATGCTGTAGACGGGCTTTTGGGGACAACCGGGTAGTATTGACTCCTCAGGAAATTGAGAAAATCCGGGAGTATACAGGGCTTTCAAAACTTGAGGTTGCAGGACCTCTTATCCCTGAAGCCTGCCAGCCTGAGAAAACCGGAGATGAGGACGCAGGCCGGGATAAAGAAGGTTATTCCAGAGCTTTAGAAGCAAATGGAGGGTCCTCTCCGGAATTCCCTGAGATATTTGATCTCCTGAAGGACGATATCGACTCCGAGGGCAATATACATACCTATGGCTGGATGCTCAGGCGGAAAAGAAGTGGAGACTGCGTTTTCCTCGAAAATGACACAAACAAGTGCAGGATTTATCCTGTGCGCCCGATGCTCTGCAGCACCTATCCTTTTTACATTGAAGGGCTTAAACTGTACACATGCGAATGTGAAGGACTTGGGGATCACATTTCTGCGGAAGAGAGCCGAAAACTTGCAGATACCCTGCTTTCCAGATATATCTCGGAACTTGAGGATACGCTTGCCATGTACGAAAAATACGAGGATTTTGAAAAAGGGGACGAAGGTCCGGATATTGCAAGAAATAATCTGGAAAAAGATATGTGTAATTATATCGTCCACGACAGCAGAGGAATTACAAAAATCATCGATTGAGGCACGGGATTTCAGGATACCCCGGTGGTCCCTGATTAGTTGTTTGATCTATTCCGGAATCCGGGAGGAGATTTATCATTTCCTCCCCCCGCGCTGCACGGAACTGGGCCGGCCTGCCACCAGCTAAAAAAACAACCCGAAAAACCAGTGCCGCAATTAAGAGTGATAATATACCGAAGAAATATCCCCCGGACTGAGAGAATACTTTCCTTAAACCCGGAAACCGCTTTTTAATTCAGAGGTAAACATAAGTGCCTCCGCCAACTTGTCTGGTGGCCCTTCATATTTATAAATTAGTCCGCTTGAGCGAGCGAAGCTCACTACTACAATCTATAAATTAGCCCTCTTGAGTGCAGAGAAAAGGATCGCATACTGTTGCACTTGCAGTGCAACTCCCAGAAAATCTCTGATTTCCTGTGATCCCGAAGCGAAACTCGGGCGGCGCAATTCAGGCGGAAAAATTCTGCTATTCCTGCCCTGAATTTCATTTATGTTCGGAATCATCAATTAAATTTATTTATTAGAAAGCGCCAGTTATTCCCCATGACCGGAATGTCTGGTAGTGACAATCGCCCGATGACCGTTTCGGAGAAGATCTTTTCGAAGGCCTCCGGAACTCCCGTTAAAGCCGGGGATTTTGTACTGGCAAACATAGACCTGGCAATGACCCACGACATCACAGGTCCGCTGGCAGTCCAGGGCTTTTACGAAATCATGAGAGATGAGGAAGAAAAAAAAGTCTGGGACCCCAGCAAAATCGTAATCATATTCGATCACCAGGTCCCTGCAGACTCAATTAATGCCGCACAAAACCATATCATGCTAAGGAAGTTTGCGAAAGAGCAGGGCATTTTAAATTATGATGTGTATGAAGGAGTCTGCCACCAGGTCCTGCCTGAAAAAGGGCATGTGCTGCCAGGAGACCTGGTTGTTGGTTCTGACTCCCATACCTGTGCATACGGGTCTTTGGGGGCATTTTCTACCGGAATAGGATCTACTGATATGTCAGCCGTTTTTGCTACAGGCAAACTCTGGTTCAGGGTTCCTGAGACCTTCCGGTTTGAAATCGAAGGTAAACTGCCGAAGCACGTTTACTCCAAAGACCTTATCCTGCATCTTATCGGGGATGTCGGGGTAGAAGGTGCCAGGTATATGGCAGCCGAGTATGCAGGTTCGACAATTCGTTCCCTCTCCATCCCTGAGCGCATGACCATGTCCAACATGGCAATCGAGATGGGAGGAAAAGCAGGAATCATTGAAGCCGATGAGGTTACCGAAGCATACCTGAAAGAGCGTATTCCGGGCTATAAACTTGACCCGTACTGGAAGTCTGATGAAAGTGCTAAATACCTGGAGGTCAGGCATTATGATGTCTCTGACCTTGAACCCCAGGTAGCCTGCCCTCACAATGTTGATAACGTAAAGCCGGTAACTGAAGTAGAAGGCACGAAAATTGACCAGATCTTTATGGGCTCCTGCACAAACGGCAGGTTCGAAGACATCAAGCTCATGGCGGATATCATGGGTGACGAACCGGTTGCAAAAGATGTGCGCCTCCTTGTTGTGCCCGCTTCAAGGACAGAATACATGAAACTGTTAAAAGCCGGGTATATTGAAAAACTCATGAACGCCGGCGCAATAGTAGAATCTCCCTGCTGTGGACCATGCATGGGCGGCTCTTTCGGCCTTCTCGGCCCGGGAGAAGTTGGCCTTGCGACCTCCAACCGCAACTTCAAAGGCAGAGAAGGAAGTGCAGAATCATTTGTGTACCTTTCTTCCCCTGCAACAGCAGGAGCATCCGCTCTCACAGGAGAAATTACCGACCCCAGGAAGGTTTGAATAACCCTCCTGTTTTTACTTCTTTTGAATTTTACCATAACTGAGTATTTATCTTAAACAGGTGTTAGAATGCCGGAGGCTGACTTATCCATTTTAAACAGGGTGTATGAGATCATCCTGGATCGAAAAGAGAATTATGACGAAAATTCATATGTCTGCAAACTTTTAAACCACCGCAAGGGTATGAATAAAATCCTTGAGAAAGTGGGAGAAGAATCTATTGAAACTATACTTGCAGTCAGGAACGAAGACCATAAAGAAATAGTCTCGGAGAGCTCAGACCTTATTTTCCATCTACTGGTAATGCTTGCAGCAAACAACGTTACCCTTGATGAAATCGCAGAGGAGCTAAGTGCCAGGCACGAAAATATGAAAAGAGACTGAATAAAGAGATTTAAAACACGATAAAAGGTTAATAGAGGCAAAATATATAGGCAAAATATATAGGCAAAATAAGAACCGAAAGGACTAAAGAAATATTAAAAGAAGCTGAGGGGGTTTGAAGACCCGGGACTTCTGTCCTCCGGTCTGACGTACCCTTAATTAAATTGCAGTTTCAATACACCGCAAGTTCATTCAACACATCGGTTTTTGACAGGGTTCCTTTTGGAACTCCGTTGATTGTTACAATCAGTCTTCCAACGTTATATTTATGGAAGAGTTTTACCACATCATAGAGCTGCATGTCTCCATCAACAGTTATCAGCTCTTTTGTCATTATGTCCTTAACCTTTACATTGGGTTTTCCCTGTGCAATGGCATGTGCGATATCGGTGTAAGTAATTATCCCTACGATTTTTCCTTTGTCTTCCACAGGAGTTCCGTGTACATTATTCCGGATAAAAAGCCTTGTTGCTTCCTGAATACTGGCATTGAAATTCACAAGCAGCGGAGGATACTTCATATAATGTTTGACATGTTTTTTAGGCAGGGAGATCATTTCTGTAATGTTAAAAAGGATTGCGTTATTGGTGTCGTCCCTTCCTGTAACTTCTCCACGGACTATAAGACGGTTTACAGGTGTTGGACCCACCTGAAGCTTATCGTCCATTACAAAGTCCTTGATATTTCCTATTACCCTGATTACTCCGTTACAGGCATCGGGATTCCGGACGGTCGTAAAGCTGATTTCTGCAGCTGTTGCCCCATTAACGATTACATTATTCCTGTAGAGCGGAACAACGGATTCGTTTTTCAACTGCTGGATGCGTAAAGAATCATATGCTGCCCCTGTTGGTTTATACCCTCCCTTTGGCCCGGGGACACCCTCGACCAGTCCAAGAGCCTTTAATAATTGCATCTGGTTGCGGACTGTCCCAGGGTTTCTTTGGATAACTTCGGCAATTTCTTCCCCTTTAATTGCCCTATCTTTTTGCCGCTGAAGGTTAATTAATGTAATTATAATGTCTTTTTGAATCGGAGTGAGTTCCATACTACCACCATCAATTTCATATACCTTGTATCAGGATGATGTATAATATCTATACATCAAGAATACCTATACGTTGAAAATCTATATATCGAGAATAGTGCATCACTTAATTTACCATAATTAATGATTATAAATTCCTTATACAAATTATAATTACAAATATAAATAAAGTCCGGTTCTGCTTAGAAATACAGCTTGTTTCATGTCTGTATTTAAATTATTATATAAATTATTATAATAATTTGTAATTAATACTCTTGATAGAACCATAATTGTAATTTGGTTATTGATCATGTAATAGACAACAATAAATTAAACAGTAATTTTACAGTTATTAAATACCGCTCCAAATCTATCTTAAGAGAAGTACCTCAGAAGACTTCAAACTTATATTAATATTTCGTATGTTGCGGTATTTTAAGACCAGAACTTAATCATGTTTCCGGGCAATAATTCCGGTATTGTAAGTTTTGGACAGAAAACGCTTGGACTGAAGCTGTTCAGATAATCCGGATAAGAAAAGCAAAGAAAACCCGCTAAGGAACTTTTGCGAAACTTTTGCTTACGGACTTTAGATTGTTCTGTTAAACTTCTTCACTCAGAAAAACCTTTATATAAATTAAAAGAGCCCCCAGAGGGTTAGAATATTATGATCTTTGAGAAAATTCACACAGTTCCTACTTCAGAGGAGTTAACTAATAAAGCTTTTAAACGGGCAGCAAGAGCTATGTCCGGGAAAACTATTGAGGGGAGGGACAGCCGGCTCAGAGCCAACGAGTCCATGGTACTGACGGCTGCAAACATTTTCACTGATAACCTTGCAAATATAGTCAGGCGTTTTCCAAGTTTTGAACAGTTGCCCACATTCTATTATGAACTGACCGACGTCCTTGTAGGTGTCGAGAAACTCAAGATGTCTCTGGCATCCGTGGACTGGGCAAGCCGGAAGATCCATGAAGTTGCAAGAAGCTATGTCGGAAAAATCCGGGATGCCGATCTTCCCGAGCCTGTCCGAAAAGAAGCCTTCGGAAGGATTGCATCCATTGTCAAGTCCATCAATAAGGACCTTCTCTTCCTGAATGAAGCCAGAAACATTCTCAGAAAACTCCCTGATGTCCAGGACGAGCCAACGATTGTAATCGCTGGCTATCCCAATGTAGGGAAGTCAAGTTTTGTTACAAAGATTACCGGTGCAACCCCTGAAATTGCTCCGTATCCCTTCACAACAAAAGGAGTAACCATAGGTCACTTCACACGGGATGGAGTCCGTTATCAGGTTATGGACACCCCGGGTCTCCTTGACCGCCCTATGGCTGAGAGAAACAATATTGAACGGCAGGCAATTACCGCAATCCACTTCCTGGATGCAGTTGTAATGTTCATTATTGACCCAAGCGAGAGCTGCGGATATGAGATTGAAGACCAGAAACGCCTGCTTGCTGAAATTCGGGAAAACTTTAACCTTCCTATGCTTGTGGTTGCCAACAAAGCTGACAGGCCAGAGTTCAGAAAAATAGATGAGGTTGAGCTGAACATATCCACAATTACCGAAGAAGGAATAGAAGAGGTAATGAGCAAGCTTCTGGAGCTGATTGAAGAAAAGCGTCGTCAGTCTTTAGAAGAGGCCTCAACAGAAGAGCCGGATGAGGAATCCACTTTCTGATTCCTTATCTTACCTGTATTTATTTTCAGGATATGTTTTAGCCAGAACCCTGTTTCATGCAGGATTTGTTGTTTAGGCCAGAATCCGATTTTAGCCAGAATCAGAATTTCAGATCTTTTTCTGGCTACTCAGAGTATCCTGAGCTGCATCAACAGGGCAAGGGCAATAAGAATCAGCCCTGTTATCAGCCTAATCTCCACTCTTCTTTTTTCTCTGAACTCCGTGACTTTTTTCGGGCTGAGTCCGAAGGCCAGCAAAAGGCCAAGGCACATTACAGGCAGCAGAAGTCCAAGGTTGTATATTCCCATGTATGCTATTCCTCTTGCTACATCGGTTTTTATTGCCAGCATACTCAGGATTGAGAGATAGATTGCTCCGACGCAGGGGGCTTTGACCAGGGAGAACATGCTTCCTGCAAGGAAGGACAGAAGCAGGAGGTTTTTTTCACCCATCCTGCTCATAAAGTCCTTCAGGGATTTCGGAGTCCTGAAGGTCGATTTTGCATGTGTTCTCAGCCAGTAGGCATCATAAATGTGCCAGAGACCCAACAGGGTAGTTAGCAGGATTGTAATTGCCGTAAAATGACTTCGGACTTCAGGCAGGAAACTGACAGTACTCAAAATGCTTATCCCTGCAAACATATACATGGTGAAAATTCCTGCAGAAAAGCCCAGGGTGATTTTGAGCATCTCTTTTCTTCCTCCCTGCTGGGCAAGGGTGACAGAAGCCAGGAAAGCCATTACTGCAAGCAGGCAGGGATTAAAACCGGCAAGGATGCCTGCAACCAGGATTAAGAAGGGGCTCATTATCTCAAGGTGGTTATTTTTTCCTTCTCTACTTCCTGTTAAAGGAGGTGAGGATTCCGGGGTGAAAAGCAAAGCCGGAGTTTCGAGGGTTTCCAGCAGAAGAACTTCTATGGTGTTTGCGCTTCCGTAAAAATAGCCATTTGATCTGTTTGGAGTTGAGATCGCTGAACCGGAAGCAGGGCTCAGCAACAAAAAAACAGATATGAACACAAGAGTTCCCTTAGTTGCAGCCAGCGGGAACATAGATTGCTTTTTCATACTTCTCTTCCGAAGCTATTCTTGTGGAAACATCCAGAAATTCCCCTTATTGGTGACACATACTTTTTTATACAGACCGCTTTCAGCGAATACCTCCGATGCGCAGGAATATTTTTGGAAATATCACTGGTTAAAAAAAGCTCATTGCAAAATAATATCGATTAGCTGACCGTGGAAAAATTGCAAAAAGCTCTTTTCTTTATATCAAGGTATCTGGATGCCTCAATATAAATACTCCCAAAGTAAACGGTGTTTTCCCATAAACAGGGAACTGAATAAAAATAGAGGCGCAAAGAAAAGGAAAAGTTGAACAAAAGGAAGAGAAAAGAGAAAAGAGAAAAGAGAAAAGAGAAAAGAGAAAAGAGAAAAGAGAAAAGAGAAAAGAGAAAAGAGAAAAGAGACATGAAAAGGAGTTTGAATAAAGGAATTGGAAAAAAGGAAGAGAAAAGATCTTTCTCTTTAAAAAAGTCTCAGAGCACTTTTTCCATAATACTCAGGGATTTTTCAATATCTTTCATTGAAGCTGCATAGGAAATCCTTATGTAACCATCACCTGCGCTTCCGAAGGCTGTTCCCGGGACAACGACAACACCATTTGAGATCAGTTTTGAGGCGACCTCTGCGGAGTTTGAGACTTTAGGGAAGGCATAGAAAGCTCCTTTCGGAAGAGCACATTCCATCCCCAGATCGTTGAGCCCTTTTACAAGCACATCCCTGCGTTTCCGGAACTCTTCACGCATGACATTGACAGAGTCTTTTGGTCCGGTCACTGCGGCATAGGCAGCCTTCTGAGCGACTGAGTTTGCACACGCCTGTATATACTGGTGCACTTTGAGCATCTGGGCTATGTACTCTTTTCTGCCTGCCAGGTACCCGAGCCTCCAGCCTGTCATAGCATAGCTTTTTGAGGTCGCATTTACAGTGACCACATTATCCGAATAACTGGCAGGGCTTACATGTTCGCCTTCATAGATGAAGTACTCGTATACCTCGTCAGAAATGATGGTTATGTTGTGGTCGTCTGCAATCTCGGCAAGAGCTTTGATATCTGCTCTGCTTGAGACAGCGCCTGTTGGGTTGGAAGGGGAATTAAGGATAATGGCTTTTGTCTTAGGGGTAATTCTCTCAAGCACGGATTCCGGCTTCATAGTAAGGTCTTCTGCAAGGGGGACGCTTACCACCTTTCCGTTCATGATCTCCGTCAGGGCATTATAGGATACAAATCCGGGATTTGAGATAAGGACCTCATCTCCCGTGTTGAGGAGGGCTGCAAGGGCAATGGTAAGGGCTTCAGATGCTCCTGAGGTTACAATTATTTCCTGAGGAGAGACCGAAAACCCATTTTCCTCCTGGAATTTGTGGCTCAGGGCTTCTCTCAGTTCAGGGATTCCGGAACCTACGGTGTAGCCTGTAAAACCTTCATTTATGGCTTTGATTGCTGCGGCTTTTATGTGTTCGGGAGTATCGAAGTCAGGCTGCCCGAGCCCGAGGTTGATGGCATCTGAGCCTGCAGCTTCGAAAATCTTTCTGATTCCGGATGTATCTATCCGGGATACGTTTTCTGAAAACTTAATTTCCTTCAAGTTGCGCCCTCCTTATATCCCTGCAAATTATATCCTTTAAAATCCTGCTTTTTCTTAAGTTACCCACTATTCCGGTTCCCGGTTATTTTTACGGTTATTTTAAAGCCATTATTCAATGCTCAATCCATTATTCGATATTTGTGTGCCTGGATTTGAGTTCTGCTTCCGAAGCACCTGTAAGCGTTATCAACTGGGCAATTAATGAGTCCAGGAAAACAAGTGAGATGATTTCAAAAGCAGTTCCCAGCGGAGGTGAATTCTTGTAATCTCCTCTCATGCTTTTTTCAAGGGAGCCGCCTACATCATGATCATTTTTGGTCTTGCTCGGAAGGATCATGGCAATATCAGAGATTTTGCCGAGTGTGGACTCCTTTTTGGAGGTGACAGTTATGAGGGTTGAGCCAATATCCTTTACTATTTTTCCCAGGTCTGCTATGGAACGGGTTTCTCCAGATCCCGAAATGGCAATCACAACATCCTGTGGACGGACAGCGGGGGTCGTGGTCTCTCCTACAACGTACACAGTGAACCCGAGATGCATTAGCCTCATTGCAAAAGCTTTGGCAACAAGCCCGGACCGCCCTGCTCCCATTAAAAAGACCCTTTCCCCTCCCAGGATCTTCTGAAGCATGCATATTATAGCTTCGCGGTCAAGCAGCTTAATCACCTCGTTGATGTTTTCCACGATAAATTCCATTGATGAGATTACATCTTCGCAGTCTTTTACCTGATCTTTTTTCATATAAGTTCTCCAAAAAGTATTGAGTTGAGTTCTCAATAATGTAATAATTATAATAATAATTGCTTAACTTTTTATTTACTTAATTCTACCGGATAACTGAATAATAATCTCAAAACTGGCGGAGTTCCTGAGACTACGACTGTAAACACTAGAAATATTGAGATTATAATTCCTGAAATCCCTTCCAGATAACCTTTTTTCATTTTCTTAAACTTATTGGTAAGGATTTCAGGATAAATTTCTGGAAGCTTCTTTTCATCCCGTTCTGCGCCGGAACTTTAGCGATTTGTTTGCGGCTCAGTCTTATAATTAATAGCTTTTAATTCCCAGTTGTCAATATTATTTTTGAATTCCTTGTAGAGCCGCTGGATATCGCAGTCACTCCCGTTCCAGTAGAAGTCCTTACGTACCTCTCCTTTATGGAGTTCTTCAAGTACGAACCTGGATAGATGGAAGAGAGCTTTTTTGTTGGAAAACGGAATGCTGTAGTTTACACGATAGCCGCCGGCTGTTTTACCATAGGACACCAGTATGTACCCTTTGCTTTCATACTCCGTGATCTCATCAAAGTCACAGATGATCTCAAACTCGTGAACAGTAGAAGGGTCTACCTTTGAGATTCCTATCAGTACCTGCGCTATGATGTAATCAGGAACCTTTCGTCCGAACCATACTGCAATTTTCCCGTAGGTACAGACTACGTTAACGTCGTTCCTGCCCATCTCAAAGGAGCCTAGGGGCTGGGGAGAGGATATTTTTGCTTCCAGGTCTTGGGTCTTCTGGGCACACATTGTTTCCACTTCGTTTACTTACTTGCAGAGACAAGTGCACTGATCAGATTCCTATCCTTTTTTAGAGTTTTGAGCTGGTTTGCGGGCCCTATAACCGTAAGTCTCTTGTTGCTCTGTTTTTTGAAAAACTTTCCCAGCAGGGAAACGTCCGTGTTTGCAGGGTAGCTTTGCATCTCTATTCCAGAAAACACATCCGGCTGAATTGCTGACATTGTCATCTCAATTAGTTTTGCTTCCTCCATAGGGTTGAGACCCTTTTCAAGCACAAGGATTTTACCTTTCCGCACCTCATCGATTATGTATCGAACTTTTTCCATCGAAGCCATTTGAGAAATCCTGGCTTCGGATATCAGATCAAGTTGGATTCCCTGCATTTTGATCACCCGAACTGTTTGGCCAGAGCTTCGTAGAATGAATCCATTCCCACTCCGTCAAGCGCCGAAACAGGTACCATAGGGTGTTGAGGAAAGGCTTCCTTTATGACTCCTGGATCAGCGTCAGGAAGGTCTACTTTGTTTGCTACAATAAGAAGCGGCAGGTTTCTGGCTTCCATGTTCCCTATAACGGTTACGTTTACCTGCGTATAAGGATTTTCAGTGGAATCCATTACCAGTATGACTCCGTCAAGGTCATCCAGCCATTTGACAGCTTCAATTACGCCTTCTGTCGCTTCTTTTGACCTCTTCTTTGATTCTGAGTCACTCATTCCCTGTTCCATGAAATCATGGAAGTCGATCTTTGTCGCAAGCCCGGGAGTGTCCACAATATCAAGGCTGATAGTATGCCCGTTAGTTTCGATAGTGACTGCGTTTCTTCTTTTTGCATGCCTGGTTTCATGGGCAATATGTGAAACCGAGCCCATGGTTTCCTCGCCTCCGACCCAGTCCCTGAGAATGCGGTTGCTAAGGGTGGTCTTGCCGGCATTGGGGGGGCCGTAGATGCCTATGCATGCTCCTTTTTTCTTGAACAGTTTGTTAAACACTTTTGAAAAGCTTACCTTAAATCGTTTTATCATATTCATGGCTTCCCTCCATTGGGAAAAGCATAACACCAAAGGATTTCTCGGATTGCTTTCCTTTATGGGTTTACTGGTGTTTTCGTGACCTTTTCATTTAAGTGATCCATGCATATAAATAATTTCCATTTGTTAAGCTGCGGAAATCAGAGAACTTGGAGATACTGACATCTCCCTTCCGATATACCTGGAATAAATAGCAAACATTGCATTCTTTCTATGTGAAATATAGAAAGTGCCTCCGTGAAATAACACCAGAATATAAATAAATTACTTCTTATCGCCTGATTTCCGGATATCTTTTATAAAAAACTTTTTTATAATGAACTTTTTCAGCCCATCTGTAACTCTTTTCATTTTCTATTAAATTTTTATGTTTGTACTGATGTTCTGTACTTTCCTTTATATTTTTTCCTATTTTTATTCATCATCTCTTAAAAATATAAATGATTTTTATTTGTTCCCTCATTTGTCCCTTATCGCGGAATTTATGGCGATCTCAGCTATGTTAGAACCAAGGTCTCCTATTCTTGAGAGACTGTCTACGATCATCCCCAGGGAGAGCATGATTTCATGGGATTCAAGTTTGAGAATATACGCATGCAGTTCCGTTACACGCGAGCTCATACCGTCTATACTGTCTATTACCTGGTTCGCAAGAGAGGTGTCAGCATTATAGAGAGCATCTACTGCCTGCTTAACGAGTCCCATGTAGGTGTTGCTGAGGTCCTCTATGACTTCCATCACGTCTTCCCTGAATGGCTCCTTCATTTTTGAGGCAACGTTTGCAATCCTCTGTGAATGGTCTGCTATTCTTTCGATAGGGCTTGCCGCCATTCTGAAATCATGATATTCCTCGATACTTGTTTCCGAGGAATCGGGCATTCTTCCTCCGCAAAGCACGGAACGAAACTGTTTGGAAATCAGAAGACACAACCTGTCGACCTCGTCATCCCTCTGGCTTACATCAAGAGCAAGGTCATGGTCAACAGTTTTGAGGGCTCGTATGGCATCTTTTTGCATGGAGCCTGTAATCAGGAACATCCTGTGTATACCTTTTTTGATATGGAGTTCATTGGGGTTAAGAAGGTCCTGAATGACCACGCAGTTTGAGCTTTCCTCAATGATTTCAGGGCCTATGAGCTTGTAACACACCTTCCGGATTACCTGTTTCTGCTCGGCAAGTATTCTTTTTGAGGTAAACTCCATCCTGTCATAACCATAGAGGTATGCAGCAATGATATCCCTTTCCAGAGCTTTTGCCTCATAGCCTGTAACATCGATCCTTTTCGTTTTTATCGTGTGCCCTTCCAGAATAGGGTCAATCAACAGTTTTCCGTCTGGCTGAGCCTGAATGGATACTCTCATCCCTGTTTCGATTCCTACTTTTTCGGCCCACTGTTTAGGGAGAGAAATAATATAAGTGGATCCGCCTGTCTGCTGTACTTTTCTGGTCTCTATGTGGATTCCCCATTTTCGGTTGCTCAGGCCAGGCCTGGAAGTTAGATGATGCTCACTCCATATTTATAGTATTTATTAGTGTTTAGATAAATATGCAATATATATAATTTGGCTTCACTATGTATATTTGGGGGCTTCTTCCTTTTTGGCAGATAAAATCCTGAACCCTGTATTTAAGTTTACCTCACTTTCTGCTCTGAAGAGAGGTAAAAAATATTAAAGATCAGAGCATTCTGGACGTGATGACACTTGAAGGGCGTGCCTGCGCTTTCGGGGCTGGAACCATAATAAACGCCATAGCGACATGGAAAGGTGCAGCGTTCGGGATAGACTTAAAAACCTTTGCAAAGGTGGAACTCTCAGAGGGTAAATCTGGCATTTTTGGCTCAATTGAAGAGATGCCTGAAGGAGACACTCGCCTTATAGAACGCTGTGTAGAACTCGTCCTTGAGCGATTCGGACTTGAACTCGAAGGTACTATAAGGACAGGAAGTGAAATCCCTCTTGCAGGAGGGCTCAAGAGCAGCAGTGCCGCAGCAAACGCTTCAGTCCTTGCAACTCTTCGTGCAGTTGGTGAGATCCTGCCTCCTCTTGAGATCATAAAATTGGGGGTAAGGGCTGCAAAAGAAGTGGGAGTTACGGTAACAGGAGCTTTTGATGATGCCTGTGCCTCCTTTTTAGGTGGGATTGTTGTCACTGATAACCGAAATATGGAACTTATCAGGCGCGAAGAAGCCGATTCAAAAGTCCTGATATTTACTCCGATAAAAAAGGCTTTCAGTGCGGACACAAATGTGAAACGTTCCCGGCTGATTGCACCTTATGTAGAAATGGCATACGGGCTTGCCCTTGAAGGGGAATACGAGCGCGCAATGACACTTAATGGTTTTCTTTACTGCGGAGCCCTTGGTTTTGATACGGAATACATGCTCAGGGCTCTGGAGTGCGGAGTAAAAGGAGTTAGCCTTTCCGGAACCGGTCCTTCCTACGTAGCACTGGTGAAGGCCGAGCAGGTAAAAGAACTTAAATCTGCCTGGGAAAGCTGCGGTATGGAAGGAAAGGTCCTAGAGACCAGTATAAATAACAGAGATGCGATATCCTTTAACAGGGAGAGGTCCTCTTGAGTGAACTTGAAGCTGTCCGCAAAGAAATCGAGGAGATTGACAGGGAAATCCTTTCCCTCATTGATAGACGAGTTAACCTTGCTGAGAAAGTGCTTGAATCAAAAAGAATAAATGGAACCTCCATAAATGACCGTAAGCAAAACGAGGTTGTAATAAACAGGGCATTAAATATTGCAACCGAGCTCAACCTTGATTTAGGATCGGTAAAGGAAATTTACGAAATTCTTATCAGGATGAGTATTGAACGCCAGAACGAATTAAGTGGAAAGGGAAGCCTGCCCTGACTTGCCTCAAAGGAGTAAAAAATGGTCGACATCTCACTGATTATGGGCTCTGAGTCCGACAGATCAATCGCCAACCGCGCGGTTTCTGTTCTTGAAAAGAGCAAATACACTTACGAAGTAATGGTTATCTCTGCCCACCGAAACCCTGATGAGCTTGAGAGTTATGTTTCAGGTACAGACGCAAAAGTCTTTATCACAATAGCAGGCCTATCAGCAGCCCTTCCCGGAGTTGTGGCTTCCAGGACAAAAAAACCTGTAATAGGTGTACCTGTAAGCGCAAAACTTGGCGGGCTTGATGCTCTTCTCTCCATAGCCCAGATGCCTCCTGGAGTACCTGTGGGAAGTGTAGGGATTGACAACGGAGCAAACGGTGCACACCTTGCTCTGAGAATTCTGGATTTAATCGAAACCCCTTAATTATTTTGAGAATACTGGTTTTAATTTGTTCACTGCGGGAGTTAAATTCCCTAAACCAGTTTTCATATTTTTTCATATATTCCCATATGTAATCATGTTTGGGTCTTCCACCTTTACGGAGGTGATCTTTTTGAGTAAAAACAAACATGAAATTCTTCAAATAACAGGCACAAATAAATGAAAGTACTTTTCAAATCACAGTCCTTTCATTCCAAAGAGAAGACAGGATATGAAGAGATAAATCAGAATGGAAAAAGTGTATAGAATTATCAGTAAATTGTATTGGGGGATAGGGCATCTGAGTATTGGAAGTGTGGGGATATGGGGGATAAAAGAGCTGGTTGAGGTTTACAGCGAGAAAAGATTTTTTTCTCAGATGCCTTACTTAATAAATATCTCGCATAATATATAAAAATGAGCATATACTGCGAGGTTTCAGGATATTCTTGCAGTACCTATATTTTTTCGGGCTTCTGCCAGTTATGAAAAATCAGTTCTTATCGACCAGTCTTGCATCCAGGATCTTTAAGGAGCCTGCATCGCCTTCCCATTCAACTTCACTTTTTACAATTTCTATGCGCTTTTTGAAGAAAGGAGCATCAAGGACTACGGTTTCGTATTCTCCGCCTTCCCCTGCCATATGGACCATGTACCTGCGGTTCAGGGCTTTGAGGTTTTCTATTGAGTTCACATTAATAGGGCGGCCAAGCCAGGACTGGTCCATTCCATTGGCTGCAACTCTGACGATCCTGATATCGAGAACTTTTGCCATCTCATACAGGAGTTCTTCAGGGTCCCTGTGCCAGAGAGGGGCATATACTTTAAGCCCGAGGGAATCGCAGATCTTCTGTACCCTGCTTGCCTGGTACTGCGACTCAATAGCGCCTACAGACACACCGTCCACGTTCACCTTCTTCAGAGCAAGAGTAAGGTCATCAAGCTCAAGTTCCTTAATTCCGCTGGACTGCTGCTGAATCAACGGGATTTCACTGGCGGCAGAGATCAGTTCTACCATATGGAGGTTGATTGAGTGGTACATGTAGGAGTCATCCCTTGCGGGAATAATACTGATGAGGTGGGTTACCTCGTGTCCCTCTTCAAGGGCTTTGTGGATGGCAAAGACCGAGTCCTTGCCGCCAGAAATCAGTGCTGCTATTTTCATCTGCATCCTCTTCTGTAATTCCGTTTTTTCGTACTTCCAGGTTATAATTCGCGGATTATAGTTCGGGAGTTTTTATATAACATTTTATATGTATTTTCCATTTCGGCCCGCGTTCCACGGATTTCTTGCGATCTCAGCTCTCTGCTTCCAGTTTTCCGAAGCTGGCTTCGTAGCGAGATCTCATCTCTTCCCAGGTTGGAAGGCCGGTCTGGCAGCCCCGGGTCTGCACGGTAAAGGAAGCCACAGTTGACCCTATTTTTCCGCATGTGGGAAGGGAATACCCCCTGGTGTACGCCAGCAGGAAACCGGCCCTGTAAGCGTCTCCTGCTCCGGTAGGGTCTACAGCCTTTACGGAAACTACAGGAATTGCCCATTCATCGTTGCCTGTGTAAATTTTGCTGCCTTCTGAATCGTATGTAACAACAATAACATCAATCATAGCCCTGAGCTCGGAGAATGCTTTTCCGGTCATCTCTGAAACTCGCCTGATTTCGTGCTTGTTTGCAAAGAGAATATCAGTGTGGGCAAGGATTGTCTCGAGTTTTTCTTTTGAGTAAGTCACCAGGTCCTGTCCCGGGTCAAAGGAGACAAAGCCGGCAATCTGCGCTATCTTTGCATTGTAGACGCAGTCTGCTGTTGCCAGGTGGACAAAATCTGCAGGTTCAGGCTCAAGCTCTTTGAATTTTGAGGACGCTCCCCAGTAAAAATAGGTGGTCTGGTTGTCTTCCCGATCCGTGAAAATGAAAGCCTTGGAAAGCTTCAGGTCTTCAATACTGTAAAGGCGGGAGAGGTCAACACATGCTTCCTTAAGAAGCTTCTCATATCCCGAGCTTGAGAAATCCATACCTACAGGAGATATCAGCTGGCTTTTTCCTCCCAGCTTTGCAATGGCAACTGCAATATTTGCAGCTCCACCACCAGGATATTCTTCATAGTCATTTACAGGGGAAGACTCGTTTAGTCCTGCTATTTTTTCAACATCTACAATGTAATCAAGGGCGATATGCCCCACTACGGAAATTACTCTGTCCATGCAGTATCCTCTTTTTTATGGGTATGGGAGGGGCCCGGGAGTTTGTGGAATAAAATATATTCTTGAAAGTTAAGTAAAGTAAAGTAAAGTAAAGTAAAGTAAAGTAAAAACTCAGGAAAAGATAAAATTACTGATTTATTAATTTATGCCGTGACAGATGCTTCTTTTTTTAGCCCGAGATATTTAAACCCTGGCTATAGAAAAGCTGTCTTATAAGAAGCCGTACCGGTACGAAAAAACCGTAAAGGTACGCCTTCCTCTGCCCCGGCATTTTCAACAGGTTAAGGGAAGGAAATCTGTTTATTTATTTGCCTTACCTTTCTGCTGCGGTTCGCTTTTATCGTTTGACCGTTCGAATTCCGTTACTTCTACAACTGTTAAAGGAATATCGCGGAGGGACTTTCCGATGACGGATTTTGCGATCCTTTCCGCATGTTCCGCAGATTCGGCATCAAAAACCTTCATTTCAAAAACCAGTCCTACAAGAGCGGTATTTGCCGCTATGAAAACACTGCTAAAAGGCTCATCGCATGCCGGGCATGACGTAGTTCCCACATCAACCTCTACAAAATCCAGTTTGGGGTTCAGGCGTTTTCCAGCTTCAGAAATCGCAACCCCTATTGCATCATCAGCCGTTTTTACATCTCTAACCAACCAAGCTGCTTCAAGTACCACATGAAAGTTCTTCATAATTATCCACCGTAGTTATTTAGTATAAGTTTTTAAGAATATTCCCGGAGTGGGGAAAAGTATTACAAAATCTAAAGAATCGAGTAAAGGATATTAATTGTTTTGGCTTCGAATAAGCGTTTGTATTTATAAACTTTACTTATGATATGGTTTTTCAGTTTAAGCTTTTAAATTCTCAACTTTCAGCTATAAGTTTCAACTTATTATATTTTATTATTCTTTAATTTCTCAGCTTTTATTTTTCAGCTTTCAGTTATTAGCGTTTGTTTTTTAGTTATTAACTTTTTAACCTTCAGTTTTTCTTTTTCAGGATTCCTTACCTTCTATTCCTGTATATATGTAAGGGTTACTATATTCCTATACTGTATTCCTATTTTTTATTCCAGTCCTGTTCTTTCAGGTCTTTTATATTGTAAAAAGAGTCTCGTCGTCCACAGCAAAGACCCCGAGTTTTGCTCCGGCATCAAGCCAGGCGTGCCCATAGCTGAAGGAAGCCAGGGCGTTTACAGGGTCCCCGTTCTCAAGAAAGTAGATTCCATCTTTATAGTAGGCTTCTGCCATTGTGTAGTAATCCACTGCCACTGCATGCATATGGGAGTCAGGGATTGGAGCATACTTTGCTTTCTGCAGTGCTCTTTTTAACATATCCTCATATCTGTTGACCTTTTCATTCAAATCGGCAGGCATCTTGACCACCAGGAAGTCCTTTTTGCATTTTTTATTCGATCAGTTTTTTATTTGATCTTATTCCGTCTCTTCCATAATTTCCTCAGGACCGTCTGCAAGTTTCACAAGGGCTTCAGCTTCAAGGAAATGCAGTTTTCCGGGGACTACCAGGATATGAAGAGGCTTTCCAAAATCAAAATCCTTCAGGTTTTCTGCGTAGTCAGCTTTTACCACGGGCTTCTCCGAGCCTGCCCTTGCGATTCCCACGGCAACAGCCATGTCCATTACACTTTCCCCTCTTTTTGCTTCAACCTCAAGCAGGAGTTCAAGAGCAAGGTTAACGGTCATATATCCTTTATCTTTATCGATGTCCAGAAAGACAAGGGTATGGAGGCCAAGTTCGGAGTTTTGTTTTATGGTATCATAAGGAGTTTCCGAAATTACCCTGGCTCCTCGCCGGCTTTCGTAGGGGTATGGGATACTTGCGGATTTTCCGAAGCGGTAGTTCTGAAGCCCGGTAAGCCCTGAGACGGCTGAGGCGATTGATGCTCCATGAACCAGGCGGGTTTCTATCCCTAGCTTTTCGGCTCTGAGGCGCAGGTCAACGTGAGTTGTGGAGACCATTGTATCCCCGCCTGTGAGGAAGGCGACATTTTTGTCTTTTGCTTCATCCAGCCAATCAGGTTGTTGTTCCACGTCTTCCCTTGAGAGTAAATGGACTTTCTTTCCGTAGAGCTGTTCCATTTTTTCAGGGTTTGTTCCCATTAGGCAGGAAGTGTAAAACTCAGCGTATACAAGGTCAGCTTCCCGGACAGCCTCAAGCCCTTTTAAGGAAATATCGTATTCGTCAAAAAGGCCAAGCCCTATAAATGTGAGCATACCCCGCTTTAGGAGCTTATTGGTTTAAAGCTTTTGGCGCCGCAGGCTTATCCAGGGAATCTGTGAATCTATTTTTGGATTTTCGGATACTCTCAACGTATTTATATTTATAAATTAATAACAGAAATAAGGGTTACAATAGCAGTTTTTGGAGATGTATTTTTATGGTAAAGGTTACGCTTATTCATGCCAGCTGGTGTACGGCATGTCCGGCAACACGCAGGTTCTGGAAAGACCTTCAATCGGAATACGATTTCGAGTACGAGGAAATTGATGTAGAGACTCCGGAGGGTCAGGCTCTTATTGATAAGTACGGCATAGCCGGTGTCCCTACAACTCTTATTGATGGGGAACCTGCTTTTACGGGTCTTCCTAAAAAAGTAGATGCTATAGCCCGCATTACGTGAAGGCGCGTTAAAACTTTATTTTTTGAACTCATTTTCTGTTTATGGGAGGAAAGTATGTACGACCTGATAATTATAGGAGGGGGGCCTGCAGGGCTTGCAGCGGGAATTTACGCTGTGCGTTTCGGGCTTGAGACTCTTATTCTGGAAAAGAGCGAGATCAGCGGCCAGATCTCTATGGCAGATATTGTAGAAAACTATCCCGGCTTTCCGTCAATTTCCGGACTTGAACTGATGGAAAAATATCGAACACATGCTCAGGAAGCCGGGGTTAAGACCAGGATTACTGAAGTTATCTCGGCCCGGACCGAAGGGGCAAAAAAAATAGTCTCAACGGATAGCGGGGACCTGGAAGCAAAAGCTTTAATCATTGCCACAGGCGCAAATCCAAAGCATCTGAACGTGCCCGGCGAGAAGGAACTTATCAGCAAAGGAGTCTCCTACTGCGCAATCTGCGATGGGCCTTTTTTCAAAAACAAAACTGTAGTTGTTGTGGGAGGCGGCAACTCTGCAGTTACAGATGCTCTTCTTCTTTCAAAGGTTGCCCAGAAGGTATATCTTGTCCACAGGCGGGACCGTTTGAGGGCTGCAAAAGTCCTTCAGGACCGGGCGTCTGCAACTCCAAACATTGAGCTCATCCTCAATACTCTTGTCCTGGAAATAGTCGGGAGCGGTGAAGGGATTAAAAAGGTAGAAAAAGTTATCCTGCAAGATCTCAACAGCAAAGAATCACGGGAGCTTTCTACTAATGGTGTTTTTATCTATGTGGGCATCCACCCGAATACCGAATTCGTTAGTGTGGAAAAAAATAATGAAGGCTTTATCAAGACCGGCCGCTGGATGGAAACCTCAGAGAAGGGAATTTATGCTGCAGGAGACTGCCGTGACACTCCTATCTGGCAGCTCGTAGCAGCGGTGAGGGATGGAGCAATCGCAGCCACGGCCGCAAACGAATATATCGAAAGCCTTAAATAAAATATGTCCTGGAATGGCTCATGCCGGAACTCGGCCTGGAAACATGGTTCTTATAAGTATGGTTCTTGCCAGGATCGTAAAGTCAACACTATTCATGCAAAATTAAAAAAGGAACAGTAAGATTGCCCTGTCCCTAACTTACGCATTCGGGAATTCGCTTTATGGCTTATTCCAGCATCTGGTTAATTTTATTGTAAAAATCTATGATCAATCTTGTCGCGTCGCTTTCCATATTCAACTGAAAGGTTCGGATCTGCTTTCCAAGAGGTTTTTCTATGACAATACCCGACTCTATTAGCGGGGTAATGACTCTTGAGACACTGGAGTGAGACAGACCGGTCTCTTCTGCTATTCCTGATAGGTAGGTCGATTCGTTCTGGTGCCCGATCAGATTTTTAAGGACGGTCATCTGTGCGGTTTTTCCAAAGATTTTTTCAAGTGGATCCATTGTTATCATCTCAGAGGTGGCTGTTCTCCGTAAGTGATTCTTATTTCCAATATTAACTTGCTATTTATGGTTATAAACTTATCTCCGTATTGGGTAGTCAGACTATTCATATTAAATCTCCGAAATATTTGGATAACTCTGCTCCCTCTCTTTTCACTGTGTATATTTTTAGTGGATCTCTTAGTTTTAATATTTGAGAAATGTTTAATACCTAAGAAAATCTATACTGTATGAGGTGGAGGGAAATGCATAACATTAATCTTGACCGTGAAATTTTAAAGCTTATAGAGGGACAACCTGAAATAAGCGAAAGAGATATTGCCCGAACTCTTTCTGTTTCGGAAGAGTTAGTAAAAGTTCGGATTGCAAACCTTCGTGATATCAGGGAAAAAATCCTGATTATGGGTAATAGGCATAATGTCCACCAGACCCTTAAGAAGGTTCTCGAAGCTGAAAACTATAACGTTGTCAATGCATCGGACAGCTTTCCAGCCCTTGAAACAGTGAATGCGGAAAGACCAGACCTGGTACTGCTTGATACGGCTTTTCTGAATACAGATGGCTTTGAAATCTGCAGACAGCTTAAAGCCAGCCCAAGGTGCTGCTGGGTTCCTGTTATGATGCTGAGTGAAAGGGATAAAGCGGAAGACAGTGTTAAAGCCTTTAAATCAGGAGCTGACGATTACGTTGCTGAGCCTTTTAATCCTCTGGAATTGAAAGCAAGAGTAGGAATGATCCTGAGACGTAACCGGATTTGAATCCGGGAGGAAATTCCTTTCTTATAAGCAGTAATACTGTCATAAGGAAGTCAGATTTATTGAAAGGTGAAATTTACTTTTCTTTCTCCTTTTCAGGTTCTGCATACTCTAACAGATTGTTCCGGGGTTTGAAATTCGGCAGATTTCTTCGAGGCATCTTAAGATTTTTATTTACACATTCCTTAAGATGCCCTCTTTACTTGTATCCTGTTAATATGCTTATCAACTATGTTTATTACTTTTACTAAATAATTGTGTGAAATACATATCTATAAATTTAGTGTGTAAGTTCCTCAGATATACTTATGTTAGTTTTTAATTATTTTAATAAAGATTACTTTTTACAAATCCTATTAGATCACTTCTTAAAATGGGTCTCTTCGTTAAAATTACAGATTCTTTTAAAATTACATTTTCCCGTTAGAATCAAATTTATCATTAAAATTAGATTTTCCGTCAAAATTACATAGCTTCGTTGAAGTTCTTTGAGAACTCTGCCGCAACTTCGATATTAGGGTAACAAGTAATGATTTCCATACAGGTCGCGCGTAGAAATCGGCTTCTTTTTATCCAGAAGATATTTCCCCGGTCTTTACCTATTTACTTTTCAGGGACAACCTGAAGAATTTTTTGGCGAAAGCGGAACTGAAATGATATTTATAAGAAAGGCGGTGTATATTGAGCCCTTCAAAATCATATTTTAGTCGACGAATATCAAATTTATTAATTTAGTTACTAATATGTCACAGATTTGCTAAATATCGACTTTATTAATGAGTATGTTTTGAAAACTCTATTTTTAAACTAATTATGTTTATGAATATTTCAAAATGTTTAAAAAAGAATAAAACGTAAATTATCATGCGTAACTGTTTTTCCATCCTTATTTCTGATAAGGAACTAAAGTACAAAACCGATTTAATGCTCTGAAAGTATATTGTTGTTCAAGGTAGATGTGGTAAAGCTGTGGAAAAACGTAACCCAAAAAAGGTGTGGCAAATAGGTGTGGTAAAATTATGACTTTGAATGAATGGTATAATAAAGGCGTTGCACTCCATGAACTAAAAAGGTTTACAGAAGCTCTGGATGCATACGATAAGGCTCTGGAAATAAGCCCTGATAATGCAAAAATCCTGTTTAGCAAAGGGATTGTTCTCAAAAGCCTCATGAGGTACGAGGATGCTCTTGATGCTTTTGACAGGTCCCTGGAGATCAACCCTGCTGATGCTAAAACCTGGTGCTTCAAAGCTGAACTTCTCCTGAGTCTCATGCAATACGAGGAAGCCCTGGATGCATTCTACCGGGCGGTATCCCTGGCTCCTGAAGACCCGGAAGTCTGGTACAGGCGGGGAATGGCTCTCAGGGAGATGAGAGCATACGAAGATGCAATGGACGACCTTGAGAAAGCTATTCGGCTCTATTCAAAGAACTACGACATGGGCTCCATGAGCGCAAGCGAATGGTGCAAGAAAGGAATGGGGCTCTGTAAAATAAAAAGTTATCAGGAGGCTCTTGATGCTTTTAACAGGGCACTTGAGTTAAACCCGACTAACGGAAAAGCCCTTTACAACAAAGGGGTCGCTCTGCGCTGGCTTGAGAAGAATGATGAAGCAAAATTATATATTGAGAAAGCTGTGGAGATTTTTGACAACAAGATCAAAGCAAATCCCGAGAATGCAAGGTTCTGGTACAACAAAGGAATTGCCCTGAGAGACCTTGAGAAATACAAAGAAGCGCTTGAAGCTTTTGAAAAGGCTATAGACATCAACCCGAGCTTTACAAAAGCCTGGATTGGCAAAGGAATAGTATACGACAGAGTTAAGAAACACCAGAAAGCAATGGAAGCCTATGAAAGGGCAGTTGATATAAACCCTATATACTCAGACCTTATTTAAGCAACCTTAATATAGAGCATCTTTCCAGAGAAAATGCAGATACGGAGCCAGAAAAAGCCGTTAACCAGAAAAAGCCGTTAGCCAGAAAAACTTGTTCAGGAACTGACAGGCACATTGGCTAAAATTATCTTTTTCCCTTATCTTTAAACTGTCTTTTTTATTATAGTTTATCCAGCCGGACTTTTATTTACGGATCAATTTGATTTTTGTTTTGCGGATCTGTCTGAACATGAGGGCTGTTCAGGGTGCCGATATATCCCATAAGATCCTGAAATGTGTTGAGCTGGAAGTCAAAGCATTGTTCTGTTTCCTCTGTGGGTCTCCAGTCCCCATAGGATGCATATGCTGTTTTTAAGCCTAGCCTGCGTGCAGGAGCCATATCTCTTTTGATGCTATCTCCCACCACCAGGCTTTCTTCCGGCTTTAGCCCGAGAGCATCAAGAGCAAAGAGAAAATGGGCAGGGTCCGGCTTTTTCGTACCTGTCATATCTGCAGACACAAGGAACTCAAAGGAATCAAGAAGCCCGACTCTTGTAAGCCTTGCATGGGCATGGTACCTGTCAGCGTCTGTTATTATTGCAAGTCTGAGCCCAAGTTTCTTCAGTTCCTCCAGGGTATCCCTGACCCCCGGATAGAGTTCGAGGTTTTGCAGTTTTTCCCTGTCATAGATCTCACAGCACTGTCTGTATGCCTGCGCTGTGAAAAGCTTTCTCTCCTGCATGTAGTCCTTTATGTTTTCATAGTCTTCAAACCCGTAAGTTCCCCTGAGAAAGTACCTGAAAAGTTCTGCGGGATCCTTCTTAAGGTTCTTATCCCCCTCTCCAAGATAGGAAAGGATCTCCCTGCATGCTATGAGTTTTACGGCTACGAAATCAAAAAGAGTATTGTCCATATCAAAGAGAACAGCTTTCAGAGTTTTCGGGCGATTTTGCTGTACATTCTTCCGGACACTTTCCATGGTTTCCCTGATCTGGTTCATTTTTTCGGATCTATTTTATGTTTTTTGAATTTTTCGGACCTTCTTCTTTTTCTATTCCCCTTTTCCGGACTTTTCAGACTACTTTTTGGGGGAGGCTATAAAAGCCATAAATGACAGATGTATAGGTCATAACGAACAATAAACTTAAGTAGATAACGAACGCGAGTACTTGAAAAATTGTGGGTCTTAATTGTAAAAGACAGTAAAGGAAATTTGGACATGAACTCTGGAGAACACAAGGACGAACCCTTCACAAAAGAAGGAAATGGAGATAAAACTGAAACCGGAGAGGGGTCAGTTTCCGATGATATGTATGTACTGGATGACTCGGAGAGTGTGGCAAGGGAAGAAGTCAGCAACGAAATTCTTGCAGCCGAACTTAATGAATGCGGCCTTGATCTTCTCAGGCTTGGCAAGTTGAATGAGGCAATTGTTGCCTTTGATAAGGCGATTGACAGAGACCCGAAAAATATCTATCTTTTGAATAATAAGGCTGCAGCTCTTGAAAACCTTGGGCAGTTTGAGGAAGCTCTCAAACTCTATCAAAAAGCTGTTGAGATTGAATCTGAAGATGCGGACCTCTGGAACAACATGGCTTTTTCCTATTCTCAGGTGGGAGAATACGAGAAAGCAGTCGAAGCCTATGAGAAAGCCCTTGAGCTCAGGCCGGACTATCCTAATGCATGGTATGGAAAAGCCCTGAACCTCAGCCAGGCAGAAAAATACGAAGAGGCTGTTGAAGCCTATGAGAAAGTCCTTGAGGAAAATTCGGATTATAAAGAGGCCTGGACAGGAAAAGGTATAGCTCTCGGACAGCTGGGAAACTACGATGAAGCAATTATTGCATACGATAAAGCACTCGAGATAGACCCTGGTTTTCTTGAAGCCTGGTATTACAAAGGAGTGGACCTTGACAGCCTTGGCAGTTACAAGCAGGCTCTGAAAGCCTACGAAAAAGCCGTGGAAATTGATCCTAAAAATGACGATGCCTGGAATAATATGGGCATAGATCTGGAAAACCTGGAAAGGTATGATGAAGCAATTAATGCTTTTGAAAAAGCAATCGAAATAAATTCCGAAAACTCCGATGTCTGGTATAACAAAGGATTTACCCTCAGCCAGGTGCAGAGGTTTGAAGAAGCTGTCGAAGCGTACAGAAAAGCCACACAGCTTGACCCTGAATATCTGGAAGCCTACTCAAGCCTCGGTTTTGTGCTGACTCAGCTCAAACGCTTTGAAGAAGCTCTGGAAACCTATGAAAAGGCACTTAACCTTTACCCGGATGCTGCAGACGCCTGGTTTGGAAAAGCTGTCTGCCTGAGTTTCCTCGGACGTGAAGACGAAGCTGAGGACGCATATATAAGAGCTGTGGAAATCGACCCCAGATATTCTGAGATTGGTGGGAACATTCAGTAAATCCGGAGAGATCTTTTCCCTCCTGATCTTACTTTCCACTTTCTTCTTACTTTCCACTTTCTTCTTTTAACTATAAGCCCCTGGGTTTAATGAGCTCGCTGCAAGAATGGGCGTTCGCGTGATAAGCTGTGTGATAAGCTGTGTGATAGAATCTCTTGAGTAGTTCAGAGACCCGAAGAAATATCTATCTCACGACCTCATCCGACATCCTCAGGCTCATATGCATGGTCGAGAAGCCACAGTTAATTCCGACAGGGCCTGAACCTTACGGATTGTCATCAAGAATTCACCCTTCCTACTTTATAATTTATCTTGGAACTTTTCACTTTTTTAGATTCGTTTCCTGGTTTCCGGAATGTCCGAAAAAACCGAAAAATCTAATAATCTTAAAAAGAGAAAATCCGGCAAAAATGCAGGACTCAGCAGCGAAAAACATACTTCAAAGCATGATTTTAAGCATAATTTTAAGCATAATTCTATATACCGGAAACGCTTTTCAAATAGATGTACATCTCCCTTTAAATTTAGAAACACTTCCCCACAGGGTGGAGCGGATGAAAGAATGAAAGGATGGATTCTTTACAAGAGCACGGCTGCCGAATTAAGGCCCGACCTGTACGAAATTCACCGCTTCATCGAGGTTGCGGGTGAGAAGGGAATAGAGCTCAGGGTTGTAAAACCCGATCAGTTCGACCTTATTGTAACAAGGGATGACAGAAAAAGCATTCTTCTGGACGGGGAAGTTGTCCCCCTCCCGGACTTTCTCCTGCCGAGAATGGGTGCAGGCACAACCTATTTCGCACTTGCGGTTATCCGCCACCTGGAACGCCTCGGGGTCTGCGTTTTTAACTCTTCGCAGAGCATTGATACCGTCAAGGACAAGCTCTATTCCCAGCAGATCCTGGCCGAAAGAGGAATATCCTCTCCCAATACAATGTTTGCCAAAAACCCGGTCAACATAAACCTGGTTGAAAAATACCTGGGTTTCCCCCTTATAGTAAAAGCCCTCTCCGGCTCCATGGGCAAAGGAATCTTCCTCTCGGAAAACCATGACAATTTACGGGACATCATGGAACTGATCCATGTAACCAACCCCAATGCAAACATAATCCTTCAGGAGTTCATAAAATCCAGCCTCGGCAGGGATCTCCGCGTTCTCGTAATCGGAGGCCGGGCAGTCGCCTGTATGGAAAGAATCGCTCCCGCAGGCAGTTTCAAGTCCAACTACTCCAGAGGTGGAGAAGTTCGCAAATTCGACATGACCCCCGAGATAGAACAGCTGGCAACCGAAACCGCCCGCACCTTTGGTCTCGACATAGCCGGCATCGACCTTCTCTTCAACGGCGACCACTTCAAAGTTTGCGAGGCAAATTCTTCCCCTGGTTTCGAGGGCATAGAAAAATGCTGCGAAGTCAATGTTGCAGGCATGATTTATGATTTTGTGAGGGGAAAGGTGGGGGAAAAGTAAAGGTCAAATCTTTGATCTGACACTCCACAAATGTCCTCCAATGAAGCATTCTTCTTGTTATCGTTTGTGGAAAATTACACCAGAATCTGCAATTATTATTTTGATCGAATCTTCAAGAAATTCAAATTGAAATCTTTGAATGAATGTACAGGGTCAAAAAGTGTGTGAAGTTTCAAAACCGCAGGTATGAATAACTTATACAGTTTTTAGATAACCCAATAGCAGAAATAAATAGTAAGAATTGAACAGACGCCTGCGAAAAGTGAGTACAAAGTAAAGAATTCGTTTTAAAAACTTAAATGAAATTTCAGTAAATTTTGATATTCCGAATTTAGCACAGTTTTTCTAAAGCCTTTATTCCGTAACCGTAACAGTTCCTTTCATAGATGGATGGATAGAACACTCGTACTCATAGACTCCCGGTTTGGTAAACACGAATGAGTAAGAGTCTCCGTCCCTGAGTGTATCAGACTCAAAATCAGGACCTTTTATTGTATGGGTAATTGAATCAAGGTTCGTCCATCTTACGGTATCTCCTGCTGATATTGTGACTTCTTCAGGGTTAAAGGCAAAATCCTTGATTGACACATCAACCGTCTGGCCTTCCCCTCCGGTTTCAGGCGTTGTATTTGAAGCTGGAGTTATGGCTTCAACGGGAGTTATAGCTTCAATTGAAGTAATAGCTTCAATGGGAGTTACAGCTTCAACTGGAGTTACGGTTTCAACCGGAGTTACGGTTTCAGCGGGAGTCACTTCTTCGACCGGAGTTGCAGGCTCTTCGGCACCATTCTCTGCGCATCCTACTGCCAGAAATACGCTACATAAGACTAGCAAAATAACCAATTCTCTTCTCATTATTTTCCCCCATGCAAAATAAGAATGCTTTATAAATAACGTTTTGATTTTATAATAATTCCTACCAAATTCGGAATATAGTTCTTTTTCGGGATTATTGTATGTCAATAAGAGTTTTAAATAATGGATATTTGATGTCGACTCATATCATTTTTTTCTCTACGCGTTTTATTGTCTTCTATTTATAAAATAGGGCTTCATGCGTCTTCGGTTAAGTGAGGAATCATGATAAATCGCATCCATTTCTACAAAAGTTTTCAAAAAAAACATCAGATTATAAGATGGAGAACGGCATCGATTTGAGGTTAATTGGACAAAATTTGAGGCATACTTCTGGTACAAAATCGATAGCCTTTAGGCAAGAAAATTCCTTGACCGATGACCAATGAAATTAGCTTAAATTAATTCCTGAGATAACTTCTGGGTAGTTTAAATTAACTTCAGTCGAATACCCCGCCAGCTTGCTCCGGGGTGCGCCAGCGCAACTTTGATTTATAAGATAAACTTCTGGGTAACTAAAATTAATTCATGAGGTAAACTTCTGGGACAATTTTAAGATATGTGTAGGGACTGATATAATGAAAAACAAAATAATTGCATTTGACTTTTTAAGAGCATTAGCAATAATTATGATTATTCCAGCTCACTTGAGTAATTTTTTATATTCTACTTATGGGAAATTAGCACTCTATGCCTTTGATCCTTACTTTGCAAACATGGGTTTGGGTCTCTTTATATTTATGAGTGGATACCTGATATATTACAATAATCACTCGATAAACTCGCTTCAAAATATATTTGATTTCTATAGAAAAAGGCTTCTTAGAATCTATCCCCTTTACTGGGCTGCACTGGCTACATTTGTACTGGTATTTTTCGTATTTGCCCCGAGGTTAAATTCAGGCTTTGTTTTTCCCAATTCGGAAAATGTATTTGGTTTTTTTAATATATTTGTACATGTACTTGGGCTGCAAATCCTGCTTGCTCCGGCTTATGCATCTCCTATGCTAACGCTTTATTTTGTAGGTTTAATTGTTATTTTCTATGCCATTTATCCGTTTCTCATTATGTACTCAAAGACTACAAAACGCCTCTTACTTTCCTCTACCATTATATATCTCGGATTCTTTTTAATCTCAAAAACTTTCAATATTATTGACCACCGCTTTTTCATGTTTTTCCTTATATTCGTTTTTGGGATCCTTGCCTGCAAGGAAAGCCAGTTTGGAAAAGCTGTAAAGATCCCCGTGAAAACACCCCTTGCCCAGGTCCTGCTGGCAGTTCTGCCGGTCATCTTCGTACTGACAATCGTTATGGGATTGAGGGAGTCTCTATTTCTGGACCCAAGAGTTTCCGTAACCATTGATACCGCGAGTGGCGGCACAATAGGTTCTTCCATGGTAAGATCTATCCTGGACAGTATGGCAGGTTTATTGAGTATTAACCCGCCTTTACTACAGTTCCTCATTGACACACTACTTCTAAATATTTTTGTAATTTTGTTCTGTGTATTGGAGTATTCGTTTGCGATGAAGTTTGTCAATGAAAAATTCTCACGTTCTTTAAGCTCATTCTTTACGTATATTGCTACATCTTCGTACTGTGTTTATTTATTCCATAGACCATTTTTTGCCCTGTGGAACTCGGGAACAAACTTCATAGTTTCTCCAATTTTACGCGATGTTATTCTGGTGTTTATAGCTATTCCCCTGTTATTTTTCATTTCATACCAGATTCAGACAATGGAACTGAACTTGAAAAGAAATTTCTCCCACGGAAAATTCCCTGGAAAAAACCTGCCTTATACAAGATTTATTACAGGTTTTAATAAATGAGAATAATATGTGAGAACAGATCAAATCAAGTTAATCAGACGTCGGAATAACCATAAAAAATTGTAGATTAAGGTAGAGAATAAGAAAAGGACAGGAAATAAGACTCAGTACCAAAATCCAGTGATGAATGTAAAATTAAAAATCACTGGATTTATAATGGGTTACAATTCTTGTGATAAGATCTTTGGATCGCGGTTTTTGATCTCGAATACTGATTTTGATTAAAGGCCGGATTCTTCTTGCGAATTCAGAATTTCAATCAAGAAATGCAATAATCACTAGATTTTGGAACCGAATCCAGTTAACTGAAGAATATATCTTTAAATATATTTGTGCCACTACTTTATCAGAAAATTTTAAATATTATAAAAATAATTATGAATTAACAAGTTATATAATAACTTGGAAAAACAGAAAAACGGAAAAACGGATTTTCAGATGATAAATATATTTGGATATTGGGAAAGAACCTAAACTCCCAATTCCTATTCTATTCTTAACCAATTCTCTTAAAACATATACGGTAGGCTGGTAAAAACAGAACTGTTCATATACACAGATCTGATTCTAATTCCGGAATTTGGTTTTCGGAACACGGATTCCCCTGGCCTGCAGCTTATAAATATTTTTGTTGAACAGATAGAAGGTTCTATCGAACTTAAAATTACAGTGGGGCAAAGTTCAATATCAACTTCAGTAAGCTGAAAAAGTGATAACTGAAGCTTTCCGATGTATAAATTTTCAGTCTCCCGATGTAAAAGTTTGATCTTACTGTTTTAGAAGTACGGGACGCGGCAACTATCGGAGATAGGCATTGATTGGAATAAAATGATTTTTTAAAAAAAGCATTGAAGTTACGCTGAGGGGGAGATTCGAACTCCCGTAGCGCGTGAGCACTACCGGTTTTCAAGACCGGCGCCGTAGTCCGCTGGGCTACCTCAGCATGTTGAAAATATACTTTTAAATGTAACTTTTTTTGGCTTTCCGGATAAATCCCGGCAAAACGTCCTGATATTCCGGGACGCGTATACAGAGAACCTGATTATTATATATAAAATTTGCGAAGAGAAATAACTCTTCGCATTTCTGTTAATTACAGTTAAATAATTATTCCTGGGACTCGGAAGTCTCTTCTTTAACTTCGGTTTCGGCTTCAGCCTCGACTTCAGGCTCTGCAGGTGCAGGGACTTCAGCTTCAACTGTGAGCTTTTCAATGAGCTGGACTTCTGTGAGACCGGCGTACTTGAAGAGTTCGGATGCTACCCTGTTCTTTGCCATGAGCCAGCGCTGGTTGAAGGTCAGGCCTGTGGGCACATTGATCTTTGCGACACCATCAACGATTTCGACTTCGGTGTCACGAATGCCGGTATAGAGGGCAAGAATACCCTGGATCTTTTCAACGTCATTCTCAAGGATCTTTTCAATGGTGTACTCGTAGTTAACAGTCTTGCCTGCAAGGGGGCTGTTAAAGTCTACAGTGACCCTGCGGCCGATAACCCTGCTGACAACTCCTCTTCTGCCGTCCAGTTCAACAGGCATGCCGGGGTGAACATTTCTGTCCGGGAGCTTTGTTATGGAAACGGTCTCTACGAGACTCGGGTTGCTTGGGCCGAATGCCTTTTCCGGAGGGATTGAAACTGTGCCGGAGTAACCATCTTCCTTTCCTTCAAGGTCTTCATCAAGGCCATCGATTGTGTGCCCTGCTCCAACAATAACGACGTCTCCGCCGTAAAGTCCGCGGGGATTATAGATCTCTTCTTTTTTTGCAAGCTCTTCGTCTGTTGTGTCGAAAATCCTGCCGTCCTCAAATCTACCTGTGTAGTTTAACTTTATGAAATCGCCTTTCTGAATTGCCATAATTCTCAACTCTTCTATTAAATTAATTAAATTTGATAAGTAAGGAAATTATCCTTTATTAGTTAAATTCCTGAACTTTTAGAGTAAACGCGTTTCACGCTATAGAACTCTGGCTTTAATAAGCTTTTTGGGAACCAACAGGGTTGCCTGAAACCTCACTGGTCGTTGTAAAAATTTTAATTTATTGTAATTTATCCCATAACCAGCACCTGCTGCCATTATGGGATATTTGGGGAAAAGATTCGGCCTGTAATACGGAAGAAAAGTCACTTTCATTTTCGTCTTAGAAACTGTCCTCTGAGGCAAAAATATCCTTTTTTGCAGCTTTGTCAGGCAGGGACAGAAGTTCCGGCAGGAAGACTTTAGTCTGTACCAGTTCATTCATGCCGTCATTTTGTCAGATAAACATCTTTTGAATCAAACATAACTCCAGAGTCTAATTATCTCTATCCTGTGACTGTTTATGTCTCTGAATACAATAAAATCTTAAATATATCCTTGAATATTATATTTAATGGGGATTAGGAAATATAGTGGATTTTATCTGTTTGGTCAACAGGTTTGATTTTTCATCAGTAAAACGGCTGAGGCCAGAAAAGCCTGACAGAAAGGATTTCATTTTCAGGAGAGGTGTATGGAAAAAAGACTTATGAGAATAGGGATTTCCCTTCCCGGGGAGCTTCTGGATAAGTTTGATAAAGCCCTTGTGAAGAGAGGATACTCCTCACGTTCTGAAGGCATAAGGGATGCCATAAGAACATACAACCAGCACTATGGATGGATGCAGCAGATAGAAGGCAAAAGGGCTGCAAGCATCTCTATTGTATACGATTGCTCAAAAAAAGGCGTAACAAGTACCCTGGCAGAAATTCAGCATGAATACATGGATCTGATAAGCTCTTCAGTCCATTTCCATATGGAAGAAAATTTCTGCTTTGAAGTGATAATCCTTGAAGGGGACGGAGAAAAAATAGTGGAACTGGCTGAAAAAATCCTTAGTTTAAAGGGAGTTAAGCACGCCAGATTAACAACCGTACCTGAAGAGAGGACAGTATCAACTATCCCTGAGCTAAAGAGGCTGTCCGACAATTACCGCGGATAATAAGAGTTTCCTGTTTGAATATATACAAATGATTTTATAATTTTGTTATGGACATTTGA